>DATNCK010000388.1:0-3553 GCA_035571575.1 Steroidobacteraceae bacterium
ATGCTCGGCTTCCAGCAACGGGGCTGCATCGCACTGGGCCGTGGATGCATGCACGAACAGCATCGGCAGCGGCACGTCCTTGAAAGAGCGGTCGCGGTCGTCCAGAAAATTGCCGCTCGCCACGATGAGCCGGGAAAGCCCTCGCACCCGTGCCGCCGCGTCGAGGGCGCGACCCGTGATGGAGAAGGCTCCCAAATGCACCGGTACGCCGGGAAAGCGTTTCCGGACCAGGTCGACAGCGGCCTGCACATCCTGCCGCACGTCCTCGGCGGGCCGCTGTGAGAGAACGCGTCCGCCCGCGTCGGAAGGCGCGTCCAGGTAGACCAGCGCGACCTGCCCCTGTGCGAAGGTTGCGGCACTGCCGGCCCAGGGACCTCGCGCCGAGATGCTGGATGCACCGGGCTGCATGGCCGAAGTGCCGGATGACAGCGGGCTGAGCACGACATGCCGCGCTGTCCCATTGACGGGCAGATGCGTCGCCAGATTGATGCGCACGCGCTGCCCACCCGGCGTGGCGCGGGTTTCGATGGTTTCGACAGACCATGGTTGGGCCATGGCCACAGCGCCGCTGCTCGCCAGCAGGAAGGCGAGCGCCATCCTGGGGTGTGCGAAGCAGCTCATGAGCTCGATTTTGCGCGCTCAGAAAAGCGTGGCTTGCATGTCGCTGCCCGGCCTTCGGAATGCGGTGGTGTCAAGAATCACCCGCTCACGGTTGAAGCCGAGCTTGGTACTGGCCTTCAGGAACCTCTGCCCGATCAGCTCGGCCCAGGGACCCGTGCCCTTCATGCGCGTGGCGAAGTCGCTGTCGTAGTCCTTGCCGCCGCGCATGTCATGGATGCGCGCCATGATCCGCGCCGCGCGCTGCGGGTAATGCAGTTCCAGCCATTGGCGAAACAGCGGACTCACTTCCCACGGCAACCTGATCACATGGTAGAAGGCGCTACGCGCGCCCGCCTCCCAGGCAGCCTCCAATACCTGCTCCATGTCCTCGGTCAGGAACGGAATCTGCGGGGCCAGGCTCACGCCGCACGGCACGCCATGCTCGGCCAGCGTGCGCAAGGTACGCAGGCGCCGGTGCGGTGCGGCCGCGCGCGGTTCCATCTTGCGCGTGACCTCGGCATCCAGCGTGGTGATCGTGACGTTCACCGAGCACAGCTTGCGGGCCGCCATCGGAGCGATCAGGTCCAGGTCGCGCTCCACGCCGCTGGATTTGGTCACCAGCGAAAAGGCGTGGTGCGTCTCGTGCATCAGCTCGATCACCGAGCGCGTCAGCCGCAACTCGCGCTCGACCGGTTGATAGCAGTCGGTGGCGGTGCCGATCGCGATCAAGCGGGGCTCGTACTTCTTCCTCGAGAGCTCCGCGCGCAACAGCGTCGCGATGTTGCGCTTGGCGACGATCTTCGTTTCGAAGTCCAGCCCCGGCGACATGTTCAGGTAGCTGTGGGTGGGCCGCGCGTAGCAGTAGATGCAGCCATGCTCGCATCCGCGGTAGGGATTGATGGACCGATCGAAATACACGTCCGGGGAATCGTTGCCGGTGATGATGCTGCGCGCCTCCTCCCAGATCACCTCCGTGCGCGGTACTTCGTGCGGCTGCGCCAGACCTTCCTCGAGCGTTGACCACCCATCGTCGAAAGCGCCGCGCGTATCGACCTCGAACCGGTGCGCCAGCCACGTAGCGGAGCCGCGGCCCTTGATCGCCTGCACGGGAATGCGTACTTCATCCACGGTCCATCATCCACATACTGTACATAACGACAGTATGTGCGGTGCGCCCCACCAGGCGCAATGCCACGGAACTATCAGTAACCTTTAACACTTTCAGCGGACAGCATTTCGCCTAGCGCTTTGGAGTGTTTTTCGTAGCTCGGCCGTAGGCGCGGATGTTCTCATTCATCCATCGCCACGCACTGCGCGGGGAGATCCACTAGGGAAAGCGCAATGGATAAAAGAAAGCCCGCCGATCGCAAACACAGGATTCTTGTGGTCGACGACACCGCTGACAACCTTTTCCTGATGAGCGCCCTGCTCGAGGACGAGTACGAGGTGGCCACTGCCTCCACGGGGGAGCAGGCGCTGCGGATCGCGAATTCCGCCGAGCCGCCCGAACTGATCCTGCTGGACATCATGATGCCGGAGATGGATGGCTACGAAGTGATGCGCCGGCTGCGCAAGGACCCGGTCACTGCCGGCGTCCCGGTCATTTTTCTCACGGCGCTGACCAGCATCGAAGAGGAACAGTTCGGCCTGGACCTGGGGGCGGTGGACTACATCACCAAGCCGATCAGTCCGCCTGTCGTGATGGCGCGCGTCCACACGCACCTGGAACGAAGTGCCAACGCGCGGCGGCTTGAAGCGTTGTCGGAAAAGCTGGGCCGCTACCTGGCGCCGCAGGTGTACAAGTCGCTGTTCGACGGCTCGCGCGACGCCGAGATCCGCACGCAGCGCAAGAAGCTCACCGTATTTTTCTCCGACATCAAGGACTTCACCGCCTCCACTGTGAAGTGGCCGCCGGAGGACATCACCTTTCTGCTCAACAGCTATTTCACCGAGATGTCCAGGATCGCCCACGAGTACGGCGGCACGCTGGACAAGTTCATCGGCGACGCCATGGTGATCTTCTTTGGCGACCCGGACAGCCGGGGCGTGAAGGAGGACGCGCTGCAATGCGTGAAGATGGCGCTGGCGATGCAGCGCCGGATGGCCGAAATGCAGGTGATCTGGCGCGAGATGGGGCTGGACAAGACGTTCCAGGTCCGCATGGGCATCAACACCGGCTATTGCGACGTGGGCAACTTCGGCAGCGATCTGCGCATGGACTACACCATCATCGGCGTCGAAGTGAACCGTGCGGCCCGGCTGGAGCAGTCCGCCGACCCCGGCGGCATCCTGATCTCCAGGGAAACCTACGGGTTGGTGCAAGGCGAAATTGAGGCCGAAGAGCAGGAACCGCTGACGGTCAAGGGCTTCGCCGATCCGATCGAAGCCTACGCCGTGCAGGACGAAGCCGAGGTCCGCACGACTGCGCGCAAGGTGTACCAGTGGGAACGCCTGGGCATGCGGGTATTGGTCGACCTGGACCGGCTGCCCTCCCATGAGCGCGCTGCCGCCGCTGTGGAGTTGCGCGAAATGGCCGACCGCCTGCACTGATCCGCTTCGCTCCAACACGAAACGCGCCGCCTGCGGCGGACGCGACCATGGGGTGGGGATGCAGCGCGTCCGGCAACGCGCAGTCGAGGTGGGGGTGCGCCACACACGCGCCGGCCCCGCCGATAATGGGCCATGGACACGCTGCTGCTCTCGCGCATCCAGTTCGCCGCCAACATCGGCTTCCATATCCTGTTCCCCACCATCAACATCGCGTTGTGCTGGTTCCTGCTGTACTTCCGGCTGCGCCACATCGCGGCGAAGGGCACCGCAGAAGCCCAGGGCTGGGAAGAAGCGTATTACCTGTGGACCAAGATCTTCGCGCTGACCTTCGCCATCGGTGTGGTCACGGGCGTCACCATGAGCTTCCAGTTCGGTACCAACTGGCCGGGCTACATGGAACGGG
>DATNCK010000389.1:0-9407 GCA_035571575.1 Steroidobacteraceae bacterium
CAGCCGTGGGTTCGACGGGATGTGGAGGCCAGTGCTGACTTGTTAGCGCTCGCAAGGGCAGGCCCTTGAACTGTGGAGCGGCCGGGCGGTCTGAAGAGGGTTCGAGTCAGGCGGCTGGAACTACCCGGACTACCTGATCCGGCGTAACCTTCGGGCCTGGCTTTCGCCGATACACAACAAGCAAGGAAGTTGTCATGAGAACCGCTATTTCCGCCCTGGTGCTGGCCGCAGTCGTTGCGAGTGCCGCGCCTGTCACCACGCCCGCCGTCGCGGCACCCCAGGCCAACGCGCCCGCCGCCTGCCCGGCCTATCTCGATCGCGATTTCCGCAAGCTGCATTCCTCGCAGACCGTGAACATCTGCAAGGCATACGCCGGCAAGCCACTGCTGATCATCAACACCGCCAGCCATTGCGGGTTTACGCCGCAGTTCAAGGGTCTCGAAGCCGCGTATCAAAAGTACAAGGGCCGCGGCCTGGTAGTCGTTGGCTTCGCCTCGGATGATTTCAATCAGGAAGCCAAGGATGAAGCTGAGGCTGCCGATACTTGCTTCCTCAACTACGGCGTGACGTTCACCATGCTCTCGCCGCAGCATGTGAAGGGGCCGGAAGCCAACCCCGTGTTCGCCGAACTGGCGCGCCAGACCGTGGCTCCGGGCTGGAACTTCAACAAGTACCTGGTGAGTGCGGACGGCAAGGTGCAGCAGCACTTCGACAGCAAGGTGACGCCGGAATCACCCGAGTTCAACAGCGCCGTGGAAACGCTGCTGAAGTAAGCGATGTCGCCGACGATCAAACCCAGCCCGGCCGTGAAAGGCGGCGATTGGTGCGAGGTCGTCGGCGGTACGCATGCTGGCAAGACAGGTCACGTAACCATTACCGTCGTGCAGAAAAGCGGTGAACGCTTCAAGACGCTCGCGCGCAATGTGGCGCGCGAGCGGAGTGCGCGCGCATGAAGCGGCTGCTGCAGATGCTGGCGGTGTTGTTGGCGGTGCATGTCGGGTTTGCGCAGGCTGGCATGGCGCACGCGTCGGTGCATGAACCGGTGGTTGTGCAATCGGAAGCTGCCGAAGCCAATCCCTCCTGTCATCACCAAGCCACGCCGGATTCGCCTCCTGCCACGCACGACTCCAGACACAAGAGCAATTGCTGCGACGCGGGCAGCTGCCACTGCGCGGCCGTGTGCGCAATGCCGCTGGTGTCGACGGTCATGACTCCGTCCGACGCGCCCGGCACGCCGACGTTTACTCTGCCATCGGCGCCCGCTGTTCTGCGCGCGCCAGCTTTTCGACCTCCCATTCTCTAGCCGCTCCTCGCGCCTGAGGGCGCAAGTACTTTCATACGGACCGGGTGTGCATCCGGCCTGTCATGTACAGGAGAGGTTTTCATGTCCAATTCGAACGGGCGCATGCCATGCGCCGTGGCGATTGCGTTTCTGACTGGCGGCTGCGCAGCCGTGCCGCTGCAGCAGGGTCGATCGAATGTCGACGCAATGCTTCAGGCGCGCATGGAATCTGCGCAGGTAGTTCCTGCTGGCGGGAATTCCGCCGATGCATCGCGCATCGAGTCGCAGATCACGCAGTGGCTGGGCGGGCCGCTCACGCTGGAGAACGCGCAGCGCATCGCACTGCTGCGCAATCCGCGCATTCGTGCCGAGTACGCGCGACTGGGCCTGACGGCCGCCGAAGTATTCGAGGCCGGTCGGCTGCAGAACCCGACGCTGGGCCTGTCATGGTTGCTGCCGTTGGGGCAGGCACAAGGCAGCAAGGTGGATGCTTCTGCGGGCCTCGGGATCACCGACCTGCTGTTGCGCGGTGCTCGCAAACGGATGGCGGCCGCGCAATTCGACAGCGCGCAGCAGAGCATTTCGGGTGCGATTCTCGACCTGGTGGCGCAGACACGACAGGGCTGGTTCGACTGCGTAGCGGCTACGCAGCGCGTGACGGTGCGCCGCTCCACTGCTGATGCGGCGCAGCTCGCCGCAGATCTGGCGCGGCAATACCATGATGCCGGCAACATCACGCAGCTGGAGTTGCAGCTGCAGCGTGCCGAAGCCAGTCAGGCGCGTATCGAGCTGCAGGCAGCGGAGCTGATGCTGACCGATGCGCGGGCGGCGCTGCAGCGGCAGCTGGGACTCAGTGCCGCGCAGTCAGACTGGAGCGTGCCGGATTCCCTGCCGGAGATTCCGCAGCAGAGCGCCGGGAATCAGGCGGCATCGCTGCAGTCACAGGCTCTGCAGCAGCGCCTGGATTTGACAGCGGCGCGCCATCACGTAGCCGCGTTGCAGCTGCAGCGAGACACTGTCCATCGCTATCGATATGTGTCGAGCATGCAGCTTGGGGCCGATTTCGAGCGCGAAGGGGATGGCTCCAAGCGACTCGGTCCCGCGGCGCAGCTCAGCCTGCCGCTGTTCCAGCAGGGACAGGGTGCGATCACACAGGCCGACGCCGAGCTGGCGCTTGCCGAGGCCGAAGTGGTCGAACTGGAAAACGCCATCCGGTCCGAGGTGGGGCGGCAGCTGCAGCGCCGGGAGCTGGCGCGACTGCAGGCGCAGGCCTATCGCGAAGGCTTGATCCCGCAGCGCGAAGCGATCGTTGCGCGATTGCAGGAGCGGGCGAACTACATGCTCGCCGACAGCTTTTCTGTGCTGACGGCACGCCAGCAGGAATACACAGCGTATGCCGGCTATGTGGATGCCGTACTGCGTTACTGGACCGCCCACACGGAGTTGCTGCGTGCGATGGGGTCGCTGCGCGGCACGGAGGAACAGCCATGACACTTTCCCGTAGAACGATATTGACCGGCGCGACCATGGTCGCCGCCGCAGCCGCATCGGTCGGATCTGCGCAGGGTACTGCGAATCCGCCGACCCAGACCCGTGCACCAGCCCGTGGCTCACCGCGCGTGCATACACTCAACGGGCATTCACTGGAATGGCGCATGGTGGATGGCGCGAAGGAATTTCACCTCATCGCCGAGGAGATCGAACACGAGTTCGCGCCCGGTTGCAGGGCGCGCTGCTGGGGCTACAACGGTTCGACGCCGGGTCCGACCATCGAGGCCGTCGAGGGCGACCGAGTGCGCATACTGGTGACGAATCGTCTGCCCGAGCCGACCACCGTCCACTGGCATGGCATCCTCCTGCCCAATGGCATGGACGGCGTGGGCGGGTTGAACCAGGAACACATCCAGCCAGGGGATACCTGGGCCTATGAGTTCACGCTGCGCCAGCACGGCACGCATATGTATCACCCGCATGCCGACGAAATGACGCAGCTGGCCTTCGGCATGATGGGGATGTTCATCATTCATCCGCGCGAGCCGGCGGATCCGCCTGTGGATCGCGACTATGCGCTGCTGCTGCACAACTGGGCGCTGCATCCCGGCACCTACCGCCCTGATCCTGCGGTAATGACCGAGTTCGACCTGTGGACCTTCAACAGCAAGGTATTTCCGGCGACGGAGCCGCTGCTGGCTGCAATGGGCGAGCGGGTACGCATACGAGTCGGCAATCTCTCGATGCACCACCATCCTGTTCATCTGCATGGACATCGCTTCGTCGTCACCGGCTCCGACGGCGGGCGCTGGCCACGCGCGCTGTGGCGACCGGAGGTGACGGAGATCGTCGGCGTCGGCCAGACCCGCGATCTGGAATTCGTCGCGGACAATCCCGGAGACTGGGCGGTGCACTGTCACCTGTCACATCACACCATGAATGCCATGGGGCACAAGCTGGCCAGTCCCGTGGGCGTGAAGCAGGGGGATCTCGAGGCCCGCATGCGCGAGCATCTGCCCGGACTCATGACCATGGGCGAGAACGGCATGTTCGATCACAACACCCACGCGGGCATGGGCCATGTGCAGGGACCCGAGAACACGCTGCCGATGGCCGTGGGTGACGGTCCCTTCGGTCAGATCGAGATGGGCGGCATGTTCACGATGCTGAAGGTGCGGTCGCGGCTATCCGGCAATACGGATCCAGGCTGGTACGACAGCAGCGCAGCCCGTGCCAAACGAGTGAATGCAGCCCAACCGGTGGAACCCACGCATCAACATGAGCATCTGTAGCAAACGGAGTGGAACATGAAAATCATTCGAACCCTGACTGCAACCCTGCTGACTGCAGCACCACTGATGGCGATGGCGCATGTCAATCTGGAAAGTTCCACGCCGGCAAAGGGCAGCACAGTACATGCCAGCCCGGAGAAGGTCATTCTGGTATTCGGCGAGACTGTGGAATTGAAGTCGCTGTCGGTGAGCAAGGCAGGGAGCAAGGCTGCGGCAGTGCTCTTAGCCTCTCCGAAGGAGGCGGCGACGCAGTTCTCGGCGCCCATGCCCAAGCTCGTGGATGGCGACTACGTCATCACCTATCGATACATTGGCGATGACCAGCACGACATGACGTCCACCATCCGGTTCAAGATCTCTGCAGCTGCGAAAGCGGGAGCAGGCCAACGCAAGTGAGGATGGCTTACGACGTCCACTGCAGGCTGCGCTGCCACAGCGCTTCCTGCAGCGTGGTGTCGCGTGCCAGTGCTGAAGCCATCTGCGGCACCGCATTCTCGTCGAAATAAAGGCCGTTCGCATCGCGCAGGTCTGGCGTCAGCGACAGGTGCAGCGTGGTTCGTGCGCCGCGGGTTTCGTCGAACATCTGGCCGCGCAGGTAGCGCTGGAAGAACTGTACCCAGCGCGGCAGCAGGTTCGAGGCGATCACGCCTGGATGCAGGCAGTTCGCGGTGACGCCGCTGCCCGCCACTCGTCGGGCCAGCGCGAAGCTGTGCAGCACATTGGCCAGCTTCGAGCGCGCATACGACGCCATCGCCGTGACACGCTCATGAGGATCGGCCACGGCGTCCAGGTCGAGCTTGCCGCGAAAATGGGCACGCGAGGCCACGGTGATGATGCGTCCACCCTGAGCCAAGCGGTCTCGCAGCAACTCGCACAGCAGGAAGTGGCCAACATGATTCACCGCGAAGTTCATGTCCATGCCGCTGGGGCTTCGCTGGCGAGAGGTGGCCGCCATGCCGGCGTTGAGGATCAGCCGGTCGATGGCGCCGTGGATTTCGCGCACTGCGCTCGCTGCCGCACGAACGCTGGCGAGATCTGCCAGATCGCAGCGGACGACATCTACTTCCGCACCCGTCTGCGCACGAATGTCCCGGGCGACTCGCTGTGCCAGTGGCTCATCCCGACACAACATCACCAGCCGATGACCGGCCCGGCCGAGTTCCACGGCCGTCACCCGGCCTATGCCATGCGTGGTCCCGGTGATGACCGTAGTGAGCGGCATCTCTCAGCGCTGTGCGCGATCCGGCAGCGTCGTCTCCTCCGCTGCGTGGGTCAGGCGCGCGAATTCGAGATCCAGTTCGCGCTCGATGCGTCGACGCGCTTCATCGCTCAGACGCTGATCCAGGTAGGCCTGGCTGATGGCTTCGCGCTCGGTCTCGATCAAAGCCAGATGCAGTTGTGCAGCCTGCCGGGATTCATCGCTGCAGGGTTCGGCGATGCGGATGCGGCGGCTTTCATGCTGCTGACGCAACTCCGCAATGGCTCCGGGCAAGGCGCCTTCGTTCTCGGCCTGCCGCAGCCGCGCGAGGATCTTCTCCACGCTTTCGAGCCGCACTGCCTGTTCGCTGCGCCACAGCGCCTCAGCTTCTTCCGCGCCAGAGCGCGCCAGTCCCAGTGCACGAATCATCGCCGGCAACGCGGCACCCAGACCTACCAGGGTGATGGTGATGACGATGAAGGTGGCCGCCAGCAGCAGATCGCGATCGGGGAATGCGCCGGTATCTGTCATCAGCGGTATGGAAAGTGCTGCGGCCAGACTCACCGCACCGCGCAGGCCGGTGAACGACACCAGAAACGGCATGCGCCAGTTCGGCGGCGGATCGTGGCGGCGTATCGCCGGAATGAATCGCGGCAGATAGGTCGCGGGAAATACCCACAAATAGCGCACGAGGATCACGGTAAGGGTGACCAGAATTCCTGCACCGATGGCGCGCCACAGCTCGCCATCCATCAATCCGATGACAATGGCGCGCGCCTGCAGGCCGGTCAGCAGGAACAGCAATGCCTCGATCACCCAGGTAAGCAGATCCCAGATGAAGAAGCCCTGCAGCCGTGTCGCGCTGCGGATCAGGTTGCGGCCATTCCACGAGACGAACAGGCCGGCGACCACGCAGGCCACGACGCCCGATCCGCCCAGCGCATGCGGTGGCCAGAACGCGAGAAAGGGTGTGGCCAATGCCAGCAGCACCTCTGCTCGCGGATCATTGGCCAGATGCCGCAGACGCAGAAGCAACGCGGCGATGGCGGTGCCCCAAAGAATCTCTCCGCCCGCAATCTCGAGAAAGCGCAGCGCCGCGGCGCCTGCTGTCAGGTGTGCGCCGCCGACAGCGGCGACGGCGAAGCTGAACAGCACCAGTGCGCTGGCATCGTTCATCAGGCTCTCGCCCTCGATGATCGTGGTCAGTCGTTGCGGCAGGCCCAGTCGCCGGATGATGGCCATGGGCGCCACCGCGTCGGGCGGCGCAACAATGGCGCCCAACACCAGCCCCGTAGACCATGACAGTCCGAACACATAGTGCGTCACTGCTGCGACGGCCAGTGCGGTGACCAGCACGCAGCCCACGGCCAGCAGCAGGATGGAGCGCAGATTGGTGCGAAAGCCACGCCAGCTCATGCCCACGCCCGAGGAATACAGCAGCGGCGGCAGAAGGAGCAGGAACACAGCGTCGGGGTCCAACGCCACAGCTGGCGTGCCGGGCACGAACGACGCCGCTACGCCGGCGACCAGCATGAGCATGGGTGGCGGCACCTGCAGGCGCCGCGCCATGACGCTCAGTGCGGCCACCGCGAGGATCAGCACGACAACGGTGGTCAGCAGCGGGGCATGCAGCATGGGGTACAGCTTACAATGCGCGGCAATAAAACAAGGGGGGTGTATGGCCTACCGGATCGGCGTGGCAGCCGACGGTCGACATGGCGCGCAGCATGCCGCGCTTCGCGGACCTCAGCGATGCGCAGCTGCAATCACTGCAACAGCATGTGCGCCAGGAGGCGCGCGCGGATCTGTCCGCCGCACCGCACGAGCGGTCGCGGCGTGCGCACTTATTTGGCTTTCTTCACCGTGAAGTCGAGGGGCATGCCCATGAACTCCGTGTGCAGCTTCAGCTCATCGCCCGCAAGCACGCCGGTGTACTGGAACGACATGGCCTGGCCGCCCATGTCGATGTCCACCGTGAAGGCGAGGTTGTTGCCGGTGATCTTGCCAGCCTTGATCGGTGTGGCTGCCCCATCCGGGCCGGTGGTGTTGCCGGTGACGTTCTCGCCATCGGCCTTGAAGGTGAACTTGATCTCGATCGCACCGTTGGGTGAGTCGAGCGAGCCGACCCAGTTGCCGTCCACGCCAGCGGCAAATACAGGGGCTGCCATCAGCAGCAGAGGCAGGGCGAGCGCTTTGAAATTCATGATCCCCTCCCAGGTCTTGATTCGTAACCTCACTATAGACCCGCGGAAACGCAACTTCTTACGCTCGTGAATTCCGCGTCCCCACCTCCATCGCTGCCGCGCACCGTCGGGCTGTGTTACGTGATCATGCTGCTGCAGGGCGCCGATGCCTTTGGCATCAGTTATGTTGCGCCGCTTCTGGGGCGGGAACACGGGATCGACCCAGAGTGGGTGGGCGTGATCTTCACGGCCTCGGTGATCGGTACGCTGCTCGGCGCCATTGGCATTGCGCCCGCATCCGATCGCTTCGGTCGCAGCCGCATCCTCCTGTTGTCGGTGCTGATGACGGGCACTCCTTCGCTGCTGATACCGCTGACCACCGGTGTGCCGGCGCTGGCCGCGTTGCGTTTTGTCGTCGGCCTGGGGTATGGCGCGTCGCTGCCCGTGGCGGTGGCGCTGGTGGCCGAGGTAGCCCCTGCGCACCGGCGGGCGCTGCTGGTTACGCTGACCAGTACTTCCACCGTCGTGGGCATGGGTGTCTCCGGGCTCGCCACCAGCCTGATCGTGCCGCGTTACGGATGGCACGCGATGCTGTACAGCAGCGGTGTCGTGTCGGTCGTGGTGACGCTCGTCGGCGCGTTGCTGCTGCCGAAGTCCAGAGCGGCGGGCGCATCGGTGTCGTCTGCGCCGCAGCGCGGTGATGCGCGCGCGCTCATTTCGCCCGCATTCCTGCGGCAGTCGCTGCTGCTGTGTCTGATGCTCACGATGTCGTCGCTGGTCGTCAATTTCGCGGCTTACTGGCTGCCCACGCTCATCGTCAATCAAGGCTACAGCGTGCAGGACACAGGGTTCATCGGCTCCTCACGGCAGCTGCTCACCGTGCTCACCGGTATTGCGGTCGGCTGGGGCATGGACCGGCTGGGCTTCGGTCGGGTGCTGGCAATGTGCTACGGACTGGCCACTCTACTGTTCATGGGCCTGGCCGGTCTGCATGGCCTGGCCGTCCTGGCTCTGGGCATGTTGCTGCTCGGCATGACGCTGTTCAGTGCCGGTACCTCTGGTTCCCTGGCCCTGATCAGCAGCGTCTATCCCGCGCAACAGCGCACCACCGCGCTGGGTTGGGTGCAGGGCGTGGCACGGCTGCTCGGGGGCATCATCGGTACTTCCGTCGGTGGCGTGATGGTCGGTGCCGGCTGGACTCAGCGGCAATTCGCCGTGGGAATAGGATGCGTGGCATTGGTCTGCCTCGCCTCGCTGCTGGCCATGCTGCGGCGGGCGGGCGACGACGGCGCATGAGGGGCGAAGAACGGCCGGTCCGTAGCCAGTCAGGCCTTTTCTACAGGAAGGTGTAGAGCAGGCTGACCGAGATCAGGTCGAGCTTCTGTTCGCCGAACAGCTTGAAGCGCTCGTATTCAGCGCGCGCGCCGAAACTGCCGAAATGCGCCTGTGCGCCCAGGCCCCACACCACATCGGTGTTCTTGTCGCTGCGATTGAAGCTCGGAACATTGGGCGTGGTCAGCTTGCCATCCGACAGTGACACGCCAACCTTTGCAAACAGATCGAGCAGCGGAAAATCGATGAAGCCCACGGCGAAGGCGGTGGTCGCCTTGCCCTCCACCTTGGTGGTGTCGGGGCAGTTGGTACCGACCAGCGCCGTGCAGGCCACGCCGGAAGGCACGCTGGCCTTGCCGAAGTCGGCGTAGTTCACTTCAACGCCGAAGCTGTCCAGCAGGCGAAGACCGGCAATGAGTTTGAAGCCCGTGTCCTTGCTGTCGAGAGGGTCGTCCAGGTCGAACTTGCTGCGCGCCGCGCCGGCGCCGAGGTAAAAGCCATTGTCCGCCGCTGTGGCGATCCCGCTGAGCAGGCACAGCGAGAGCAGGGCAGGTCGGAATTTCATGCATCCTCCGTGATGGCCCAGAGGGGCCGGATATTCCTTTGAATGCATCCTAGCGGGGCTTTGC
>DATNCK010000390.1:0-16447 GCA_035571575.1 Steroidobacteraceae bacterium
TGGCACGCAGAACGGTCTGCGCGTAGCTGGCCAGTGCACCCTCGTTGCGGGCGCGGGCGGCTGCGATGCGGGCGCGTACATGGCCGAGATCCAGCGCCGCCCAGGAAATGCCGGGCGCGATCAGATGTGTGCCGCTGCCTGATTTCCCCAGGTCATCGAGGCTGGTGGCGGCATAGCCCAGGCTGCCGGTGAAAGTGACACGCGGGAACAGGTCGGCGACGGCGATGCCGATGCGTGCGGTGGATGCCGCCAGCTCGCGTTCGGAAACACGGATGTCCGGACGGCGGCGCAGCAGCAGCGCCGGATCGCCGACGGCAACCATCTCAGGCACCACCGGCAATTCCGCCGGCAGTGACAGTTCCGTGCGCAATGCGCCGGGCTCGCGGCCTGTCAGCACGCCGATGCGATGGATGGCGCGCGCCACCGCTGCTTCCAGCGGCGGAATCGATGCACGCGTCGCGGCCAGTTGCGCGCTGGCGCGTGAAGTATCCAGCTCGGTGCCGGTGCCGCCTTCCAGGCGCGCGCTGGTGAGTGCCAGTGTTTCATTCTGGTTGGCGACGTTTCTGCGTGCCACTTCCAGGCGTTGCTGATTGCCGCGCAGTTCGAAGTAGCTGCGCGTGAGTTCGGCGACCACCGATACCTGTGCATCCTGCAGGCTGGCCGTGGCCGCCTGCTCGGTGGCGCGGCTGGCTTCCAGCGCGCGACGGTTGCGGCCGAAGAAGTCCAGTTCCCAGAAGGCATCGAAGCCCGCGTCGTAGCCTTGTACATCACGCGGCCCGCCAGCGGCCTGCGATTGCGACAGCCGCTGGTCCACATAGCCGCCGCTGGCGGTGATGGTGGGACCCAGATCCAGTCGCGCGGCACCATGCAGTGCACGCGCCTCGTTCAGGCGTGCCAGTGCGATGTGCAGGTCGCGGTTGCCCATCAGTGCTTCTCGCACCAGTCCGTCAAGCGTGGCATCGCCGAAGCTCTGCCAGAAGGTGCCGAGATCATCGGCCTTGCTGGTGTAGCGCGTGCTCTCCGCGCTGACGAACTGCTGCGGCACTGCCGCTGCGGGTTCGTGGTAGTTCGGTCCCACCGCGCAGCCGGCGAGCAGCAGCGCGAGGGCCGTGACGGAAGGAATCAGCTTGCGATCAACCATGACTGCTCTCCGGTGAGGCGAGTGCGGGCAGCGACGGCAGCGCCGGCGCTGGCAGCGCGGCGCGTGTCTTGCGCCGCTGCACCAGCACGTAGAACACGGGTGTGAGGAACAATCCGAACAGCGTGACGCCGATCATGCCGGCGAACACCGTGGCGCCCATGGCGCGACGCACTTCGGCACCAGCGCCATGCGCCAGCACCAGCGGCACCACGCCCATGATGAAGGCGATGGACGTCATCAGGATGGGGCGCAACCGCAGCTTTGCGGCTTCCAGCACGGCCTGCAGGGGCGAACGGCCCGTGCCGTCTTCCTGCAGATGCTTGGCGAACTCCACGATGAGGATGGCGTTCTTGCTCGCCAGCGCCACCAGCACCAGGAAGCCCACCTGCGTGAACACATTGCTGTCGCCGCCCTGGATCATCACGCCCACCAGGCCCGCCAGCAGCGCCAGCGGCACGATGAGCACGATGGCCAGCGGCAGCTTGAAGCTTTCGTACTGCGCGGCCAGCACCAGGAATACGAACAGCACGCACAGCGGGAACACCAGCAGGGCGGTGCCGCTGGCGGACTGCTGCTGATAGGCGAGCTCCGTCCACTCGAAGCTCATGCCCTGCGGCAGCGTCTGCTGCAGGATGCGCGCGATGGCCGCCTGCGCTTCGCCGGAACTGTGACCCGCCGCTGCGCCGCCCGTGATGTCGGCGGAACGATATGCATTGAAGCGCTCGACGAAGTCGGGGCCATAGCCCGGCTTCAGCGTGACCATGGAACCCAGTGGCACCATGTTGCCGGCGGAGTTGCGCACCTTCAGCGCGAGGATGTCCTGTGATTCGTTACGGAACTGCGCATCCGCCTGCATCATCACGCGATAGGTGCGGCCGAAGCGGTTGAAGTCGTTGACATACGACGAACCCATCGTGGCCTGCAGCGTCTGGAACACATCGGTGAGTTCCACGCCCTGCTGCTTCACCTTCACGCGATCCACATCAACGTGGATCTGCGGCACGTTCACCTGGTACGTGGAGTAGACGCCCGCCAGTGCCGGGTCAGTCGCGGCCTTCGCGATCACCTGCTGTATGGCTTCATACAGCGCCTGCGAACCGGCGTTGCCGCGGTCTTCCACATTGAGCTTGAAGCCGCCCATGCTGCCGAGGCCCTGGATGGGTGGTGGCGGGAACACGCCGATGAAGGCCTCGCGGATGCCGGCCATCTGCCCATTGAGGCGTGCCGCCATGGCGGTGGCCGCGTTGGCCGGATTCTCGCGCGTCTTGAAAGGCTTCAGCGCGAAGAACACCAGGCCCGAATTGGTCTGCGTGTTGTAGTTGTTGGGTGACATGCCCGCGAACTGCAGCGCGCCTTCCACGCCCGGATCCTTCAAGCCGATTTCCGCCACCTGCTTCACGATCTCTTCGGTGCGGTCGATGGTGGCGCCGGGCGGAAGCTGCACTACCGAGACGAGATACAACTTGTCCTGTCCCGGAATGAAGCCGGTGGGCACGCGGTTCAGTCCCAGTGCAGTGAAGCCCAGCAGGCCCACGTAGATCACCAGCGCGATGCCGGTGCGCCGCAGCGTGAGGCTCAACGCACCCTGGTAGGCGTGGCTGGCCTTGTCGAAGCCGCGGTTGAAGCGCTTGAAGAAACGGCCGAACAACTTGTCCATCACCGAGGACACTCGGTCCTTCTTCGCGCCATGCGGCTTCAGCAGCAACGCGGCCAGAGCCGGTGACAGCGTCAGCGAATTGAAGGCCGAGATCACTGTCGAGATCGCAATGGTCAGCGCGAACTGCTTGTAGAACTGGCCGGTGAGGCCATCGACGAAGGCCACCGGAATGAACACCGCGCACAGCACCAGCGTGATGGCGATGATGGGCCGGCTCACCTCGCTCATGGCCTTGATCGTCGCCTGCATGGGCGAGAGCCCGTTGGCGATGTGGCGCTCGACGTTCTCCACCACCACGATGGCATCATCCACCACGATGCCGATGGCCAGCACCAGGCCGAACAGCGACAGTGTGTTGATGGAGAAGCCCAGCGCATGCAGCACCGCGAAGCTGCCCACCACCGACACCGGCACGGCCACCAGCGGGATGATCGACGCGCGCCAGGTCTGCAGGAAGAGAATCACCACCAGCACGACGAGACCGATGGCTTCGAGCAACGTGACGATGACGCTGTCGATTGACTGGCGCACGAAGACCGTCGGATCGTAGATGATGCGGTAGTCCATGCCGGCGGGGAATTGGCCGCGCAGGCGGTCCATGGTGGCGCGCACCTTGCCGGCCAGTTCCAGCGCATTGGAACCCGGCGCCTGATAGATCGGAATGGTCACGGTCTCGTCGTGGTCGACGCGGCCGCGCAGTGCATAAGTGTTCGCGCCCATTTCCACGCGCGCCACATCGCCGAGGCGCAGCACTTCACCGCCCGCGCCGGTCTTGATGACGATGTCGCGGAACTGCTGTTCATCCTGCAGCCGGCCCATGGTGTCGAGCGCAATCTGGAATTCAGCGCCCGGTGAAGGCGGGGCCGCGATCTGGCCCGCGGCCACCTGGATGTTCTGTTCGCGAATGGCGCGCGCCACATCACCGGTGGTGAGCCCGCGCACGGCGAGCTTCTCCGGATCGATCCAGATGCGCATGGCGTAGTCGCCGGCGCCGAACACCTGCACGCTGCCCATGCCGGGCAGCCGCGCCAGCTCGTCCTTCACGTTCAGCACGGCGTAGTTGCGCAGGTACAGCGCGTCGTAGCGGTGATCCTTCGACACCAGGTTCACCGCCATCATCAGGTCGGGTGAAGTCTTGGTGGTCGAGACGCCGAGCTGACGCACTTCTTCCGGCAAACGCGGCAGTGCCGAGGAGACACGGTTCTGCACCTGCACCTGCGCGCGGTCGATGTCCGTGCCAATGCGGAAGGTGATGGTCAGATTGAGATTGCCATCCAGCGTGGCCTGCGAAGACATATAGAGCATGTCTTCAACACCAACGATCTCCTGTTCCAGTGGCCCTGCCACCGTCTCGGAGATCACCTGCGGATTTGCACCCGGATACGAAGCGCGCACCACGATCGATGGCGGCACTACTTCCGGATATTCGCTGACCGGCAGCTTGAACAGCGAGATCGCACCCGCGATCAGGATGAAGCCGGAAAGTACGGCCGCGAATACCGGCCGTTCAATGAAGAATTTCGAAATGTTCACGGTCTTGCGTTCGCCAGCATCTGCTGGCGCTCCTCATTCGCGGGCAGGCGCATGGCCACCTGCTGCGGGTTGATGGTTGCGCCGGGACGCACGCGCTGCAGGCCATTCACCACGATGCGCTCGCCGACGTTGAGGCCGTGGTCGACCACGCGCAGTCCCTCGAACAGCGGGCCGAGGCCCACTTCGCGGTACTCCACCTTGTTGTCTGCGCCGACTACGTAGACGAAGCGGCGTGTCTGATCCGTGCCTACGGCGTTGTCTTCGATGAGCACGGCCGAATGACTCGCGCCCTCGCCAAGCTTCACGCGCGCGAACAGTCCGGGGGTAAAGAGCCGGTCGCGGTTGTTCAGCTTGGCGCGGGCACGGATGGTGCCGGTTGCGGTGTCCAGTTCGTTGTCCGTGAACACCAGTTCACCCTGGTGCGGGTAGCCGGTTTCATTGGCGAGCCCCACCAACACGGGCGCGGCGATCTTCGATGCGCCAGCTGCGCTGCGCGCCTGCGCACGCAGGTTCTGCGCCTGCTTCAGGTAGGCGGCCTCGTCGCCTTCGAAGCGCACATACACCGGATCCACCGACACCAGCAGCGTCAGCAGTGTCTCGCCGCGATTGACGAAGTTGCCGGCGGTGATCTCGGCCCGGCCCACCATGCCGCTGATGGGCGCACGCACGCGCGTGAAGTTCAGATCCAGTTCCGCGGCTTCTACTGCGGCCTGTGCCGCCTGCACGTCCGCGCTGGCCTTCTCACTGCCAGAAGTGCGCGCATCGAATTCTTCCTGCGACAGCGCCCGCAGCGCGAGCAGTTTCACAGCGCGTTCACGCTCGCCCTGGGCCTGTCGTGCCGCGCTCTGCGCCCGTTCCAGTTCCGCACGCGCATGCTTCAGCGTCGCTTCATAAGGCCGCGCATCGATGACGAAGAGCACATCGCCCTTCTTCACCTCGGTGCCTTCACGGAAGGCCACCGACTCGACGTAGCCGGAAACGCGTGGCCGCAGCTCGACACGCTCCACCGCTTCGACGCGACCGGTGAATTCCTGGAAGTCGGTGACCTGCCGCTCCAGTACCGTGGCCACGCTTACCTGTGGCGCCGTGGGGGCCAGTGCTGCCGGCGCGGCCTGGGCCGCATCGGAGCCATGCGAAGTCAGCAGCAGCGGCAGGGCGACCGCGAGGCCGAGCGCAGAAAGAACCGCAGCGCGGATGGCCACGGTGCGATTGGAGGACGGAGTGGGGCGGGGGTCGGTCATGTGATTCTCCCTGAATCGGATTGCGGAGGAGCTGTCAGCTCGTGGGGAGAATCATGGGCGGCACAAGGCCGCGCGCCCATTCACCAGACGGTGGGTGGCGAGGGCATCAGGGGAGGGGGAGTGGTCTATCCCTTTCGAGAGAGACGATCAGCAACGGTGGTTGCCGCTAACGCGGCCACGCCACGAGCCAGGAATCAGCGGTCGCCGCCGCCCTTGCGTCGAACGATGCTGAGAATCACGCCGATTACGACGACCAGAACGATGGCAAACAGCAGTCCGCGGCCCATGTGATGGCTCCGGTGTGTGGCTTCAGGAAGCCAGCTTGGCTTTCACGCGCGCACTGACCGCAGCCATGTCGGCGCGACCGGCCGCGGCAGTCTTCACATGAGCCACGACCTTGCCCATGTCCTTGATCGAAGCGGCCCCGGTGGCGGTGATGGCCGCGGCGATGAGGCCATCGACTTCGGCTTCGCCGAGCTGCGCAGGCTGATACGCAGTGAGCACGGCGAGTTCGGCGTTTTCCTTCGCCACCAGATCGGCGCGACCACCGGCCTCGAACTGCGTGATGGATTCCTTTCTCTGCTTGATCATCTTCTCGATGACCGAGAGCACCTGCACATCATCGAGCGTGATGCGCTCGTCGACTTCGCGCTGCTTGATGCCCGCAGTGATCAGACGGATCGTCGCGAGGCGCTCTTTTTCGCCGGAGCGCATCGCGGACTTCATGTCCTCGGTGATGCGCTCTTTGAGAGTCACTTAAGCGCTCTTAGAAGGCGCGGGCGGGACGCGCTTCGGCGCCGCGCGGATTGCTGCGCTTGGCATGCCGCTTCACGGCAGCAGCCTTCTTGCGCTTACGCTCCTGCGTGGGCTTCTCGTAGAATTCGCGCCGGCGCAGCTCTGCGAGAACGCCCGCCTTTTCACAGGCGCGCTTGAAGCGACGCAGGGCAACGTCGAAATACTCATTCTCACGGACTCGCACGCTCGGCATAAAACCTCGAAAGCTCTCTTGAGGTAGATGGTTGGTAAGTCTTTGTTTTTGAATGCGATGACGCCTTCAAAAACGGGTGCGGGATTCTAAAGGCTCAAAGCGTGGGTGTCCATTGCGGATTCTGGGGATCGAATCATCCTGTGACGAAAGCGCGGTAGCGGTGCTGGACGAGGCCCGCGGCCTGCTGTCGCACGAGCTGTTCAGCCAGGTCGACCTGCATCGGCTGTACGGCGGCGTGGTGCCGGAACTGGCCTCGCGCGACCATGTGCAGCGACTGCTTCCCCTTGTCCGTCAGGCACTTGCGAAGGCGGGGACTACAGCGGCCGAGCTAGACGGCGTGGCTTACACCGCCGGACCCGGCCTGGTGGGGGCGCTGCTCACCGGTGCCGCACTGGGACGGAGCATGGCCTATGCGTTGGGGGTACCGGCCGTGCCCGTGCACCACCTGGAGGGCCATCTGCTGGCGCCCCTTCTGGAAGAACGTGCCCCTCCGTTTCCCCATCTGGCACTGCTGGTTTCCGGCGGCCACACCATGCTCATCGTGGTCCGTGCGCTGGGCGATTACCAGCTGCTCGGTGAAACGCGTGATGACGCTGCGGGTGAGGCCTTCGACAAATCCGCGAAGTTGCTGGGATTGCCGTATCCCGGCGGCCCTGAACTCGCACGGCTGGCAGAAACAGGCCGTCCCGGTGCATTCGATTTTCCGCGCCCCATGCTCGATCGCGCCGGCTTCGAGTTCAGCTTTTCCGGCCTGAAAACTGCGGTGATGCTGGCGGTGCGCGAAGCCGGCGCCGCAATGAATGATGAGCTGCGCGCCAACATCGCCCGTGGCGTACAGGACGCCATCGTCGACACGCTGGTGGGCAAGACCGCGCGTGCGCTGGACGAAACCGCCCTTGCGCATCTGGTCGTGGCCGGTGGAGTCAGCGCCAATCGCGCCTTGCGCGGGGCGCTGCAGGCGGCAGCCACTGCCCGTGGCGCGGAGATTTACTTTCCGCGCTTCGAGTTCTGCACGGATAATGCCGCGATGATTGCGGTGGCGGGGCTGGCGCGCCTGAAGCAGGGCGGGGCCGCAGAGCATCTCGCGATCGAGGCACGTGCACAGTGGCCGCTGATGTCGCTGCGCGCCCCCGGCGTTCACTGAAGGGTTTCCGATGCAGCCTGATACTGTTTTCCTGCGTGGTCTTGCGGTCGAGACCACGATCGGCTTTTTCGAATGGGAACGCCACGTCAAGCAGACGGTGGTCATCGACATCGAGATTCCCGTGGACTGCGCGCGCGCCGCCAGCAGCGACACGGTGCAAGACACGGTGGATTACAAGAGCATCGCCAAGCGCATCATCGGCTTCGTGAGCGAGGCGCAGTTTCATCTGGTGGAAACGCTGGCGCACAAGCTCGCGATGACTCTGCTGGATGAATTCTCCATCGCGTGGATCAGGCTGTCGGTGAACAAGCCCGGCGCCATCCGCGGTTCGCGTGATGTCGGCGTGAGCATCGAGCGGCGCAAGGGCTGACGAGGCGACTTGCGTGACGCTGGCTTATGTCTCCGGCGGCAGCAATCTCGATGCAGAACGCAACCTGCTGCGCGCAGCGCGTGATCTGAAACACCGTCATCCCGGTGCGCGCTTCTCGCGCTGCTATCGCAACGCGGCCATCGGCTTCGAAGGTCCGGAGTTCATCAACTTCGTGGCCGAATTGCCGGTGCAAGGGTCACCGCGCGTGCTGAAGGCGGAGCTGGAGGCCGTGGAGGCGAACTGCGGCCGGCTACGCAACGCGCCGAAGTGGGCGCCGCGTGCCATGGATCTGGACATCCTGCTGTTCGGCGATGTGGTGCAGGAAACCCCGGGGCTGGTGCTGCCACGGCCGGACCTGTTGCGCTGGGCTTTCATGCTCGGGCCGCTGGCAGAACTGGCACCGGATTTGCCGCATCCCACGGCTGGTGCCACCATCGGCGAGCTGTGGGAGCGCTTCGATCAGCGCGCACATCCGCTGATTGCGGAGACCTGGGATCTGAACGCAGCTTGACCCGAACTCGAGGAATGCACACGTGTATGCAGTGACTGGTGTTGGTGGTTACGTCGGCGCACAGACCGCGCGGCGCCTGCTCGAAGCCGTGCCTGCGGGAGAAATCACCGTCACCAGCCGCAACGAAGCCGTTCTTGGCGAGTGGCGCGCGAAGGGCGTGCGCGCCATCAAGGCGGACTACGACGATCCGGCCGCGCTCACCACCGCATGGCGTGGCATGGACGCCGTGTTCATGGTGTCGGCCATGCAGGTGGGTACCGTGCGCCAGGCGCAGCATCGCAATGCCATCGAAGCGGCGATGGCCGCGAAGATCGGCCGCATCGTCTATACGTCCTTTCTCGGTGCCGGCGACCCGAGCATCAACTCTTTCGAGATCACTGACCATCGCTTCACCGAGAAGCTCATCCTCGACAGCGGGCTGGCGTGGAATTTCATGCGCAACAGCCAGTACGGCGACGCCATGGCCGAGAACCAGGCCGCTATCGCTATCACCACCGGCAAGAGTATCGGCAACACCGGCAATGGCACGGTGGCCTTCATCACGCGCGACGATGTGGCCGCCACGGCAGCTGCGCTGCTGCAAGGCGCCGGCATGCCCAATACCGCCTACGACGTCACCGGCCCCGAAGCCGTGAACTGGCGGCAGGTGGCCGCGCTGATCACCGAGATCAGCGGCGTGCCCATCGAAGTGGTGGATCTCACCGATGAAGAGATGTACGCCATGTGGGATGCGCTGGGCGTGCCGCGCGAAGCCACGGGTGATTTCTCGCGCTCGCCCGTGCCCTGGTGCAGCGACGGCATGGTGTCGCTGGGACGGGCCATCCGGCTGGGTCAGCTCTCTGCTGTGACGGATAACGTCGAGAAGCTCACCGGCCGCAAGCCCAGATCGCTGCGTGAATTGATGCTGGAAAAGGCGCCGTCCTGGCCGAAGCCAGCAGCGCGCTGATCAATGCGGTGAGTGCAGCGCTCTGCGCGCCGCGCGTTACAGCAGCGGAATATCCACCGAGGCGTGCGTGGCTTCCCAGCACTTCACGTGATTGTCCGTGGTGATGCCGCAGCTGTGATCCGCAGCCGAGGCGATCTGTGCGAATGAGATGGACTCGAGGCCCGCTACATTCGTGGCGGTGAAGGTGTGGGCCAGCGAAGGGCTCGAATCCCGCAAAGCGGCCAGTGCGGCGGGCAAGGTTTCCGCCTTCGCATCCGCCAGCGCGGGCGTTGCGCCGAAGCCAGCGCCCCAGCAGTAGAACGATGCCGCATCGCCCACGCCCACGCGTGCGCAGGTGTTGTCGCCTGCAGCGCCCAGCGCCGTCACACCCGGGAGCGACACCACCGACATCTGCGCAGCGTCAGTGTTGCCATTGCCGAGCTGACCCTGGTCATTTGCGCCCCAACACACTACCGCGCCACTGGCTTTCAGCACGCAACCATGCGCAGTGCCCGTGGCAATCTGTGCCAGTGCCGGCAGCGATTCGGCAGCCTGCGCGGTCGAAACTCCGGATTCCCCGTTGCCGCTAACCGCAGCCGTATGAACGCTGGGACCCGAATCCAGCAACTGTGCCGTCACCTTGGCCACGCCACCCGCGGATGAGTGACAGGAGTTGCACGAACCATTGCTGATCACGCCCAGCATGGAGCGCGACGAGCCGCCGGTGGGCCGTACCACAGCGTTCACGCCCTGCACCAATGTCTGACCTGATGCCGGCACCAGCGCTGCGATCATCTGCGTGGTCCAGAAATTTCCGAGGCCGTCCGTGGACAGCGTAGCCTGCACATTGTTGGAACCGGCCGCGTAGATGCTCACCGAGGCATTGGTCTGCGCGCCGCCATTGTTGTTGTACACCGTGCCGGCCACCGTGAAGATGCCCTTGCCCGCGCCGGCGCCACCTGCCTTGTGGCAGGAGATGCAGTCCTGGCCGGCGTTGTGACTCATGATCGTCGCGCCACCGGTGGTGGTGCCCGTGGTGCCGGTGGCCGTGCCGTTGCTGGTGCCGCCGCTCGACAGTCCCGGAGGACCCGCATCGGTGTTACCAGTGGGTCCGCAAGCGGACAGCACCAGGCACAACGCAATTACGCCAGCAGTGGAACGAAGCATGGGCAACCTGCGAATCGGTGAGATCTGTGCTGAAGTATCAGGGCGGCATGAGGTAACTGACGTTGTCGCGAGTCTCAGACGTGAGCCGGTCGCGACAGCCGCGATTTCGCGCACTTCGATGCGCTGCGCATTTAACGGAATGTCGCGCGACTGTGACGCAGTCGGCGATGGCGCGGGATCAGGTGTTGGCGCTGCGTCCGCCGTCGACGGCGAGAATCTGGCCCGTGATGTAGGTGGCCTCGGTGGCAAAGAACAGCGCCGCGCGCGCGATATCATCAGGCGCGCCACGACGTTTCAGCAGCGTCTTGTCGATGATGGCCTGCTTCTGCTCATCGGTAAGCCCCTTCTCGGGAAATTCCACCGGTCCCGGTGCAATGGCATTCACGCGCACCTGCGGCGCCAGCTCGCGCGCCAGCGACTGCGTCAGCATGATGAGCCCGGCCTTGGCCGGGCTGTACACCGTGTGATAGCGCAGCGGCCGGATCCCGTGGATATCGGCGATGTTGAGGATCAATCCCTCGCGCGCCTTCAGATGCGGCGCAGCGGCCTGCGACAGGAATACCGGCACTTTCAGATTGGTGCCCATCAGGTCATTCCACTGCGCCTCGGTAATCTCGCCCACCGGCGTGGGATAAAACGTCGAGGCATTGTTCACGAGGATATCCAGATGCCCATGCCGCGCGATGGTCGCTTCCACCAGGGCACGCAGCACGCTGAGATCGAGCAGGTTGCCACCCAGCGGCGTCACCGAAGATGGTCGCCCGGCGTTCAGCTCGGCGGCCAGCGCTTGCGCCTCGACCACAGAGCGGTGGTAGTGCACCACCACGGTGGCGCCAGCAGCGTGCAACTTGCGGGTGATGGCCGCGCCCACGCGACGCGCGCCGCCGGTGATCAAGACGACCTTGTCTTTCAGTGACTGCTCCATAATGTGAGCTTATGACGATGGCGGCAGATCTGCACGAAGCGACGCATGCGCAACGCCTGCGGGAGCGCCTGCGACAGGCAGTGACGGCTGCCGGTGGATGGCTGTCTTTCGATGAATACATGCGTCTGGCGCTGTACGCCCCTGGTCTGGGCTATTACAGCGCTGGCGCGCACAAGCTGGGCGCGGGCGGGGATTTCACCACCGCGCCGGAAATCTCGCGGCTGTTCGGCCAATGCCTGGCGCAGCATTGCCACCAGGTGTTGACGGCGCTGGGCGGCGGGGAAGTGCTGGAGATTGGCGCCGGCAGTGGCCGCCTGGCCTTCGATGTGCTCAGTGCGATGCATTTGCTGGGCCGTCCACTGCAGCGCTATCGCATCCTCGAGATCAGCGCCGACCTGCGCGCCAGGCAGCGTGCATTGATCGCTACGCTGCCCGACGCACTCGCCGAATGCGTCGAGTGGATCGATGCGCCACCGTCGGAGCCCTGGCAAGGGGCGCTGCTGGCCAACGAAGTGCTGGATGCGCTGCCCGTGAGCAGCTTCGCGTGGCGCAACGGCGAGGTGTTCGAAAACGGGGTATGCACCACCCGCGATGGTTCCTTCGACTGGATGGAGCGCGACGCCACACCGACCCTGCGCGATGAAGTGCTGCGGCTGCGCGCCGATGCCAGCGTGCAGTGGCCTGACGGTTACTGCTCGGAGGTCTGTACCTCCTCCCAAAGCTGGGTGGCAGAAGTTACACGCAGCCTGCAGCGCGGCGTGGCGCTGTTCATCGACTACGGAACCTCGCGCCGCGAGTACTACCATCCACAACGCAGCGCCGGCACGCTGCGCTGCCACTACCGCCAGCAGGCGCATGACAATCCCTTCGCGCATCCGGGCATGGAAGACATCACCGCCTGGGTGGACTTCACCCGTGTCGCGGAGGCCGCCGACGCGGCGGGCCTCGACGTGCTCGGCTACGCCACGCAGGCTGCGCTGCTGCTCGGGCTGGGCATCGAAGCCCAGGTGTCAGCGGCGGCTGACGAGCGCACGCGCATCATGCGCGCCGCCGAAGCCCGACAATTGCTGATGCCCGAGGAAATGGGCGAGCACTTCAAGGCTATGGCGTTGGGCCGCGGCTTCGACGCGCCGCTCGCGGCCTTCGCTCACCAGGATCTGCGGGACCGCTTATGAAACTTTCCATTCTCGATCTGGCGCATGTGCCCATGGGCAGTGATGTGGGTCAGGCGCTGCGCAATACGCTGGATCTCGCGCGTCGTGTCGACACACTGGGATATGAGCGCTTCTGGCTGGCCGAGCATCACAACATGCCCGGCATCGCCAGCGCCGCCACCGCTGTGGTGATCGGGCAAGTGGCCGCTGCCACGCAGCGCATTCGTGTGGGCTCCGGCGGCATCATGCTGCCCAATCACGCGCCACTGGTGATCGCCGAGCAATTCGGCACGCTCGAAGCGCTGTTTCCCGGCCGCATCGATCTGGGACTGGGCCGCGCGCCCGGCACCGACGGACTCACCTGGCGCGCACTGCGCCGCGATGTGCGCGCCGCCGAACATTTTCCCGACGACGTGCTCGAGCTTCAGGCGCTGCTGGGTCCGGTGCAACCCGGCCAGCGTATCCGCGCCGTGCCCGGCGCTGATTCGAACGTGCCGCTGTGGATACTGGGGTCCAGCCTGTTTGGATCGCAACTCGCCGCGCGCCTCGGCCTGCCCTATGCCTTCGCCTCGCACTTCGCGCCGGCTGCGCTGCATGAAGCGCTGCGTGTGTATCGCGAAATGTTCCAGCCCTCGGCGCAGCTGCAGACTTCCTATGCCATGGCCGGCGTGAACGTAATTTGCGCGGCCACTGATGAAGAAGCGCAGCTATTGTTCACCTCGTTGCAGCGCGTAGTGATCGGCCTGGTCACCGGCAGTCCGGGCCGCCTCTCGCCACCTGCGCCCATTGATCCGTTGCCGCCACATGTGCAGCAGGCCGTCGAGGGATTCCTGGGATGCTCATTCGTCGGCTCACCCGCAACGGTGCGTGCCGGGCTCGAGCAGTTCATCCAGGACACGGGCGCCGACGAACTCATCGTCGCCAGCGCCATCTTCGATCACGCCGCACGCCTGCAGTCGTACGAACTGCTGTCGCGGGAATGCCTTTCACGCTAGTCGACTGAGCCGGTCTGTCCCGCATTCACGGGACAGACAGCCACTGCCCGCTGCTCCACATTGCGCACTGACGCCTGGGTCCGCGAAGGAGTACGCATGAAGAAGCTCGCCGTCAGTCTGCTATGCATCGGCGCCATTCCGCTCGCGCAGGCCGAGCTGATCGCGCAGAAGGGTGCGCAGGCGCAGCTCAAGGTGGAGTATTCCTTCGTCTCGAAGGGCCAGTATTTCTCGCCCTCCAAGGACCAGCGCCGCACCTGGGACTCGAGCAAGTCGGTCAGGATGACGGCGGTCTACACCGCCGATGCGCCGCAGCCCATCGGTGTGCTGCACGCCAACGATCCCAGGCAGAAGCAGGACATGGCGAATACGCAGGCCGCAGCAGAACGCGCCCAGAAGGCGCTGGCGCCCGGCATGAACGACATGATGAAGATCATGCAGGACTGCGGCGGCGCCGACACGCCGGCGCAGCAGGCCTGCATAGAGAAGAAGGTTTCGGCCTACGCCAACACCAACCGCGACCAGCTCAACGCCACGCGGCAGGCGGTGGCGGGTGACATGGACACGCTGGGCAAGGCGGGCAAGGGCTCGCGCTTCCAGTTGTGGAAGCTGGCCTCGCAGTGGGGTGAGTACCAGGTCAATGAGCAGGTCATCTTTCAGGTGTTCGAGGCGACCTGCACCGAGTCGAAGAAATGCGTGCGCACCACGGTAAAGAAGGGCAGCGGTGGCGTCCCGTCTCCGCCCGGCGGGGCTTCGGTAGCTGGTGCGTCGATGTTTGAAGTGGATGGATCGAAGAAGGAAGTGGTGCTGCGGCTGCCCATGCCGCTGGTACCACTGCCGCTAGAACAGACCGTGACCTCCAACATTTCGGGCGACAAGATCGGTCAGTCCAAGGTGACGATGCCGCCGTGGATGTCGAAGGCGCTGACGACCATGACCGTCGCGATCCCCGGTGATGCGCTGCGCAGTGTGTCGGGCAGCAAGATCATCGACATCGAGGGGCCCTACGAGGAAGGCGGCAAGCTCACCGTGAGCTGGAGTTTCACGGCGCCTTGATTCGACTAAGCCCAAGTCGTCGATGATCCGCCACATCACACTCGTTCTCGTCGTCGCACTTGCTGCGGTAGTAGCAGGTTGCGGACCACACCCTGCTACGCCCATTGCGAGCAATACGCCCGCCGCAACTGCAACTGCAACTGCATCTGCGACGCCGGCCGCAGGCCCACCCGCCTCCTTCATCCCTTCCGCCGCCCAGCGCCAGCGCTTCATCGCCGAAGGCCCCGAACCCACCCTGCGCAAGCTCACCGCTCTGGACTACTGGCTGCACTACCGACTGATGCAGGCTACGGGCCTTGAGAAGGCATTGGGCGGCGAAGCCCAGGCGGTGTCGGCGCTCAGGGCCTTGGGCGATGCCTACGAAAAGAATCTGCGCGCCGCACGCGAAGACATCCCCCGCCTGATGCAGGCGGAATTCACGGGCGAGGGCATTGCCAGCGGCTTCATCGGCATGGGTGTGGGCAGCTTCGTGGGAATCATGACCGGAGGAGTGCTCAGCGCCGCGGTCAGCGGCATGTCCGATGCAGAGCTGGCAGCGCGCAGCAAGGCCGCGCCGGTGAAATCCGAAGGCCGAGGCATGTCGCATGAAATGCAATTCGGCCAGGACGGCTCGCTGTCGCAGAACATCCAGTTCGACGTCAATGACGGCAAGCTCAACGGCAAGGTGAAGATCCGCATGCGGATGGACGGCTGCCCCGACGTCAACGGCCGGGTATCCATCGACATCGAAGTTGATTCGCAGATGACCCTGAAGGACAAGGCTGGCAGCGGTGGCTTCGTCCACACCGAGTTCAAGTACGAGCGCTACCTCGATGACGATGCGCAGCTCATAGAAACTCCGGATGGCGGCGCCTCGGATCTGCACATCCGCATGGGCGGCTACGAAAACTTCGAGCAGCAGTCCCTCGATGTCTCCATCGGCCACCGGCGTGGTGGCGAGCACTTCCTCGATGAGCACTCCGCGCAGGGTTTCGGCATTTTTCCCAGCCGGGAAGACGCCGACAAGCTGAAACAGCTCATCGACTCGGCCGAACTCATGCAGACGATGATGGCCGAGATGATGTTGCGCGGCATGGGCCTGAAGAACGGTGCGCCCTGGGAGAGCGGCCACTGCGTGGACCTCAAGGCCAGCAGCATGCCGGGCCAGCGCAGCGGCCTGAAGCCGAGTACGCCGTTCCAGCTTGAGGCCAAGCCGCGACTGAAGTCCGACGGCACCATGCCCGGTGGCACGGTGACCGCCACATTGAGCGGCGGCTCAGCGCTGCAGCCCGCCACCGGCAAGCTCAAGCCCGATGCCAAATACAGCTATGTCGGGCCGGCGGAAAAGGAGCAGGTCGCGAGCATCGCCTTCGAAGCCCGCAGCAAGCGCGGCGTGGGCCGCGCCACGCTGGACTTCGATACCAAAGTGGCGAAACCCTACTTCATGAAGGGCGGTGCGCAAGGCATCGAATTCTCGGGCCAGATCTGCAATCTTGAGGCGACCTTCTTCCTGAAGACTGAAGAGGTCAGCATCCGCTTTGAGCCCGCCTCGGCGAAGGACGGCCGCTATAGCTACTCGGGGAAGATGAGTGGGTTTGCCGTGCACGGCAAGGGCACCTACGTCGTCAACTATTCGGGCGAGGCGGCCGTGGGCATCACCGCAC
>DATNCK010000391.1:0-4568 GCA_035571575.1 Steroidobacteraceae bacterium
GCAGTACTGGTGCCCGAGATCGGACAATCCATCTTCAACGACACCATCGAGGCCATGGCCTCGGAGCTGTCGCTGTACGGCAATACCGTGATGCTGGGACTGACCGGTTCGGGCAATGCGCGCATGCCACAGCTCATCGATGCGGCACTGGCACGGCAGGCTGATGCCGTCATCCTCACCGGCATCGTCACGGATGCCGACACGCGCGAACGGCTGCGCCAGCGGTCCATGACGGTCATCGAAACCTGGGGTGTGCCGGAAGACCCCATCGACATCGCCGTCGGCTTCTCCCACCTGGCCGTGGGGCGCGACGTCGCGCGCTTCCTGCACGGCCGCGGCTATGTACGCCCGATGCTGGCGGTGGCCGAGGGTGCGCGGGCGCGCCAGCGACGCGATGGATTTCTGGAGGAATGGAGCACCACCGGCCACGAATCTGCGCTGGTTCTCGACGTGCCGCTGCCTACCCGCTTCGGTCACTCGCGCATGGTGTGGCGACATGTCTCGCAGCAGGATATTGCGCCCGATGTCATCGTCTGCAGCTCGGATGTGCTGGCGCAGGGCGTGATCGTCGAAGCGCGCGCCGCCGGCATGCGCGTACCCGACCAGGTTGCGGTCGTCGGCTTTGGCAACCTCGCCATTGCCGGTGACATGCGGCCTTCCATCACCACTGTAGATGTGGATGGTGCGCGCATCGGCCGCGAAGCTGTCGCCGTGCTGCGGCGGCGCGCCAACGGGGAACGAATCACGCAGAAGGTGATCGACGTGGGTTTCCGGCTGATTGCGCGCGAGAGTGCCTGAAACTATTTGCGTGCGAACCGTGGTGCCAGCGTCAGCAGCACGATGGCGGCCAGCAACAGCGACGCACCAATGAGTTCGCTGCCCGCGGGCGCCGACTGTCCCCATACAGCATGCAACACGAAGGCCGCAGCGAGTCCGGCCAGCAGGCTCGAAGAGCGTTCCAGCGGCACGCAGTAACTGTTCTCGCGCGGGTCCAACAGGATGATGGCGGCGAACACCGAGATGATGGTGAGCGTGAATCCACCACCGGCCAGCAGCAGGAATACCGGATCGCTCCAGGCGCGCGTGAATCCCCATGACAGCTCACCGGCCTGTGAGCCGAGTCCCATCCAGCTGATCGCAGCCAGCGCCACGACGGACATGGGCAGCGCGATGAGCTTCTCCTCGACGAAGTAACCACGGACGCTCGCGGCATCGCCGGACTTGGAGATGCGCGTCATCACGGCCAGGCGCAGAAAGTAGCCGAGCGTGTACAGCACCACCGTGGCGATGGCCAGCGGCGGCAGGCGAAAGCCGCCGCGTTGGTGCACCACGAAGGTCAGCGCGATGGCGACGATGATCAGCGCCGTCCAGCTCCACCAGCGCACGCGCCGGCCGAAGATGAAGTCCACCAGTGGTGCGATCAGCAGAATGTCGCCGCGCATCAGCAGCTGGATGAAAGGAATGCTGACATTCGTGAAGGTGAATGACAGCGGCACCGTGAACAGCACCAGCGCCGTCCCTATGCCTGACAGCGCCGTGTAGCGGGTCGGGACGGGCAGTCGCGCCGCGCCGATCTGGATGCGATGCGCGTCGCGATGCCAGCCTGAAGCCCAGATGAAGGCATAGGTGAGCAACAGGTTGATGATCAGTGAGACGGGCAATGTCTCCAGGCCCGTAAGGGGGCGGCCGCGTTCCGCGTTCACGCCACTGGTGGCGAGGCGTGTGAGAATGATGTTCGGGATGTAGCTGATGAAGTACAGCCCGACGATGGATTCCAGTGGCAGGCGTGTCAGCGACTTCATGATGTGGAGACGGCGTAGTCGATGCGAACGTGACTGCCTGCAGTGGCGAAAGTTCCATTGAGCCCGGCTTCCGCAGTGACTGCGCGCAGATACTCGACCACCTCGCCATGACGTGGATCCTGCGGTGGCACAGCGCGAGGCACGGCATCGCGGTCGATGTACACGGGCACGAAGCCGGCTTCAAGCACGCGGCCGTCGCCGATCTTCAGTCGTGCAATCATCGAGAGGCGCGAGGCGGGCGGAAAGTTGTAGAGGCTGTCGAAGTCAGGCTCCCAGTTTTCCCCCAGCTTCTGGATTTCCTTGAAGCTGGGCCGCATCGCATGCTCCGGAGTCATGCGCAGGTCCGTCGCGAAGTTGCACAGGCTGTAGAACACCGGCCGGCCCTCGACGCATTCGATGCCTTTCAGAATATGAGCATGATGCCCGAGTATGGCGTCGGCGCCGGCTTCGATGGCTGCGCGTGCCACCTCGCGCTGGTAGTCAGCGATCGAGGCGCGCACGAAGTGAATGCCCCAGTGATGCGAGACCAGCACCACATCGTTGTCGGCTTTCGCCTTGCGGATGTCGTCACACATCGCCCGCAGATCGCCCGCATGCGCCCAGGTGTGGATGCGGGCCGGTGTGCCGGGCTGATCGTGCTCGATCTGTTCATACAGCGTGTGTGCGCGCATCGGTGCGCAACCTGGACGCCGCTCTTCGGCCCAGTAGGCCTGCGGCAGGATGGAGGAATACGCGAGGAAGGCGACTCGCGTGCCATCTGCCATCTGCCTTGCGACCGGAGCACGGGCCGCTGCGATGTTCTCGCCGACACCGACCACGCTCAGGCCGGCGGCATCCAGGTGACGCAAGGTTTCGAAGAAAGCCTCGTTGCCCCAGTCGAGGCAATGATTGCCGGCAAAGGAGATGACATCGAAGCCGGCGCGCGCCAGCGCCGCTGCACACTCCGGCTGCGCCATCACGGCATGCCGCGCCTGCGGCAGACGCGTGCCGCGAGTGGCGAAGCTGGTCTCGAGCTGGCCGAACACCAGCTCTGCGCCGTTGAGCAGGTCGCGTGTCGCCGCGAAACACTCATCCGGATGCTCGCGATCCGGCGCGATATCGCCGGTGGCGAGCACGATGCCATTGGCGACACTCATCTTGCGTTGGCAGGTAGTGCGGGTTCGCCAGCACAGCTTCCCGGGCGCGCGCCGCAGGCGCGCAACAGGGGCTGCGGCGTGTAGCGCGTGAAGCGCATGCCGCCAGGAAGACCATCGGCGCGCTGCATCACTTCTTTCGGTGCCACGCTCCAGCGGCCTGTTTCCAGCTTCTGTTCGAGTGTGGACAGCGCGGCGAACATTTCTGCGGGCGTGAAAGTGCAGTGCCCGGCGCCCTCGACCCAGAGCTGGGCCAACTCGCGACGATGGCCGGCCGCATCGACGATGGCCTGCAGGCCGCCGTGGATCGCGGGAATGGTTACGCCATCGCCCACGGCCTGCAGGGTCAGCAGGGGAATGCGCAGCTGCCCACTGGGCACAAAGTTGGCGCGCATGTAGGCGACGGCCCGGGGATCTGCCGCAATGCGTGGCGCTGAAGCCAGACGTGCGAGATCCATATCGAGATCGAGCCCCGCCTCACGATAAAAGTGCCGGACCAGCGGCTGCAGGCCGGAACGCCGCAGCTGCACACCATAGTCCACGCCGGTATTCCACGAGGTGATGCCACCAGCGCGGCGTTCCTGGTCGGTGCGGGGCACGAATACGCCCATGGCAAAGGCGCGGCGCAGCTGCTCGGCCTGTGCGTCGAGATCTTTCGCCGCGGGACGCGGGGAATTGGCCTGAGTCCAGGTGGGAAGCTGCGCCACCGCAGCCGCCAGCAGCACGCGTGCACGGCCCTCGCTGGTCTGCCACGCGGCATCGAGCGCGGTCTGTACGCGTCGCGCATTGGCACGATCATCGTCGAGCTGTACCACACGCAGGGCGGGATCGGTCGCCACCAGGGTGCGGAACACGAATGCACCGTCGAGGGCGTTGTTGAGCATGCCCAGCGAGCCGCCGACCGAGCCACACATGGGGAGCGCACCCGCGAGTCGATCGGGATAGCGCTCAGCCATGGCCACCGTGACGAGGCCACCCATCGATGAGCCCCAGGCAATTGAACGTTTCGGTTTGCCCACCTGCGCAACGAAGGCGTCGAGCACTTCAATCTGGTCGCCGGGGGCTTCTTGCACTGCCCATTCGCGGCCGGTGTAGTTGGATGCGCCGAGGGCATAACCCCTGCGCAGCAATTCATCGCGCATGCCCCGCGGCGCGGTTTCCGGAGCCTGGTCGAGCGGACCCCCGCCGTATCCACGCCCATACAACAGCAGCGTGCCGTTCCATGTCTGCGGCACATCGATGGCCCAGCGCGCGCCACTGGCATGGTGACCATCGATGTGCCGCGTGCCGGCTGCAGGTTCCCCCGCGACAGCACACAGGCAGGAGGTGATCAGTGTCGCGAACAGCCACGCGCGAAATCCTGAGGAGGCGTTGCAAGGCTTCATTGTCGATACATCCCGAGAGCGGCGTCTATGGCGCGGTGCGCGCTTCGCAGCGCTGATTCGCGGCGTCGGCATCGACCGGACGCGCCACCAGCGGCGATGGGCACAGCAGGCGTTCGCGCGTGACACGAGCGCCTTCCTGTCTCACGCCGGTGATTGCCTGCGGTGCTTTGCCATGTTCCACCCAGTCCACTACAGCCGACAGCAGGTCGCGATCCGGTGTGCCGATGGGCAGCGTGCTGCCCGACCCC
>DATNCK010000392.1:0-4282 GCA_035571575.1 Steroidobacteraceae bacterium
ATCGTGATCGCCGGCGGCATGGAGAGCATGAGCCAGGCGCCGTTCGCGCTGCGCGGTGCACGCACGGGCTTGCGACCCGGGAATGCGCCTCTCATCGACACGATGATCAGCGACGGATTGTGGGATGCCTTCAACGACTACCACATGGGCACCACCGCCGAGAATCTCGCCCGGCGGCACAGCATCACGCGAGAACAGCAGGATGCCTATGCGCTGCAATCGCAGCAGCGCGCAGCAGCCGCGCAACGCGACGGCCGCTTCGTCCCGGAGATCACGCCGGTGAGCGTGCCGCAGCGCAAGGGTGAACCGCTGTCCTTCAGCACGGACGAGCAGCCACGTGCGGAAACCAATGCCGCCTCGCTGGCGAAATTGCGGCCCGCATTCGATGCCAGCGGCACAGTGACACCGGGCAATGCATCGACGCTGAACGACGGCGCGGCCGCGGTACTGCTGGCCAGCGCCGAACGTGCGTCGGCCCTGGGCCTGTCGGTGCTGGCGCGCGTATCCGCGTGGGCCAGCGCAGGTGTTGATCCCGCGTACATGGGTGAAGGCCCGGTGCCGGCCACCCGCCGCTGCCTGCAGCGCGCGGGCTGGCAGTTGGCCGACGTGGATCTGATCGAAGCCAACGAGGCCTTTGCGGTTCAGGCGCTCACAGTGCAGAAGCTGCTGGGGTTCGATGCTTCACGCGTCAATGTGAACGGCGGCGCCATCGCACTGGGGCATCCGATTGGCGCTTCGGGATGTCGTGTGCTGGTCTCGCTGATTCACGAAATGCAGCGACGCGATGCACAGCGTGGCCTGGCCACGTTGTGCATCGGCGGTGGCCAGGGAATCGCCATGGCGGTGGAGCGTAACTAGTGCGCGGACAGCGGCACTGCACCCACTGTGTCGTACTGAACCGGACATCCGAACACCGGCACACCTGAGGCCTGCTGCTGTGCGCAGAATTTCTGTGCCGCCTCCACCTGTCGCTGGTTATTGGCGAGCGAGGCTTCAATGGAAAGGCCGCCATTGGGGCCGTGCACGGCCACGTCGAGGCGTGGATTGATGCCGTAGGCCTTGATGTTTGCATTCAGTGCATTGGCCCACCAGTGCCAGGTCCACTCCGCGTCGCCCATATCCCCTTCCATCATGATGCGCGCCGCCGGCAGGTAGGCGAATACCGCGTTGGCCATGTGCGAATGAGCGAGCACGTGGTAGAGCTCGAGCCGCTGCGTCTTGTCTTCGAGCACCAGGCGCTCGTCGATTGGCGTGAACACCAGCGGATGCGGACTCTTCGCCAGCTCGTCGGGGAATACGATGGCGTCGCGCGCGATCATTTCGCGGAAAATGGCTTCATTGCCACGATGCGAAATCACGGCAAGCCCACGCGACACGGCCGCGCGCAGCCCCGCGGTGTGGTCGAAGTGGTGATGCGTGACGATGAGCGTGGTGATCTGCTTGCCGGGCACCAGCTTGTTGCCGGCGTCGATGCGGGCCAGCGTCGCGGCGGCGCTGCCATTGGCCTCGAACAGCACCAGATGATCGGCGAACTCGATGACCGGACCGCCATTGTTGTTGCCGACGCGCAGGTCCCATACGCCCTTTGCCAGCGGCGTTACCGTGACCGCGGGCGTCGCCGCAGGCGGCGCCGGCGCGGGCGCCGGCGGCATCGCCGGCATCTGCCCCTGCGCAGGATTCAGTCGGTAGGAATCCACCTGGAACATCAGCGTCACCTGATTGCGCCAGTCGATGCGGGTCATCAGACCATAGGGCAGCATCACCCCATCCTGCGATACGTAGCCGGTGAAGTAGGCGGTGACGGCCACTTCGCCGAGATTCGCGTGCGGCACCACACGACGCGTCCATGAAGGCAGGTGCGTCACGGGATCCACTCCCATCAGCACCGGCGTGCCCTCAGCAGTGGTGAACTGCAGCACCGGCAATCCGTCTTCCACGCTGACTGCACCGAGCCTGGCCGCCGGATCCAGTGCAGCGAGCACGGCGGTCAGCGGATGGTCGAGCAGATCCGCGCCACTCTGCAGCGATGACGCCCGATTCCAGTTGAGGCCAAATGGCGCCGCGAAGGGAAACATGGGTGCGCGCCGCTGCTGCAGCAGTGCACGCCGCGCCTTCAGATCGATGCTGCGCTGGGCATCGGCAATCGCCCGCCACTTGGGCGGTGAGTTCGCGTCGGCAGTGATGTTTCCGCCGCCGTCCATGTAGGCATCCTGGCCAAAGCCGGTGTAGATCAGCGTGTCGACATGCTGCAATCGCTCCCGGCCGCCCATGGCGGCTGCCACCTGGTCTAGCAGGCGCGCAGCTGGCGTTGGCTGCTGAGCGATGGCCGCGCTCCCGAAGCACACCATAAGCAGCAGCGCAGTCCGCATCGAGATCTTCATTTGGCGGACTCCTTGCTGAAGTCGAACAGGTCGTCGTTGTCAGGCCTCTTCATGCCCTGCTCCCAGTATTTTTCCCAGATCTGCGCCCACGGCCGACCGTACATGTCCGGCACCTCGTACTCGATGACCCGACCCGGCGCCACCGAGGTGGCGGTGCCTTTGACCGGAAAGATGGTCTCCACACATTCCGTGAACACGATGGGATTGACATCGGCATCGGCGAAATCGGCGCGCTTGTCCATGCGCTCGAGGATGCGGATGGGGTCCACCAGCGCCTCCGGATCGTAGAGGATGGCCTCGTGGCTCAGGCCGGAGAAATTGCCGCGCGCATCTCGCAGCGGCGTATAGATCTCGATGGACTGCAGCTTGGCCGAATGCTCGAAGGCCGTGTGCGAACTCCACGGCTGGATGTTCGAAGTCCACGTGATCAGTGTGTCGCGGTCCCAGAAACCGATGGTCTCGCCGTACCAGCGGGGCACCTGCTCGCCCAGACGCGGCACGGGACCATCCATCTTGAACTGGCGACCCACGTGGATATTGGTGACGAAGTTCAGTGCGCCGCTCATGTAGATCTGCACCATCTGCGGCGTGACCATGACCTGGCGGTCATAGGCGGCCCATTCGTGCCAGCGCCGCAGAAAGCCCTCGGGCCAGCAGTACTGTGCGGGCCACATCGGTTTGTTGGTGTGTCCGTGATGGTAGGTTTCCTGCACCACGCGCTGCCGGTAGGGCTCGGTGAGCAGCGACAGCACGGTGGGCACCTGGATGTGGCGCATCGCGATCCAGTTGTCGTTGCGCGGACTGAAGCGCGGCTGCCGGTAGATGCCATTCCATTCATTGGGCAGCGTGGCCGGCGTGTGCACGGTGGGCCCGCCACGCCCGCGGGTTTCTGCGAGCAGCGCCTCGTAGTGTGCCTGGGCCGTGCGGAATGGATACGGACTGACGATGGATTTGCGTGGATAGTCGCGGTCGCAACGACCCCAGGGTGCCGTGGCCGGAGGATTCTTTCCGATCGCACCTCCAGCCAGACCCGCCCACAGGTTCTCGATGGCGATCGGACTGTTGCAGCGGAAATAGCGCGGGTCGCTCCATAACGCCCGGTCCGCGTAGAAGTCCCGGGTGGTGAACAGATCCCGCGCCAGGGGCTGCACGCCCGCAGGCGTCTGCCCGGCGGGTGCCCCGCCCGTGAAGGAACCGTCGCGCTGCTGCGTGGCACCGACGGGCTCACGACCGTTCACGTCATCCGCGAGCGGAGCCGCTCGCCCCACACTGACGAAGCCGATGTCCGGCACCTGCTGCGCGGCCGCCTGCATCGCGACGCTGGCCAGCACCGTGCAGATCAGCGCCGCCCTTGCGTCATTCCGGGAGAGGACAGACATCAGCCGCCACCGAAACCAAGCTGCTTGCCCAGTGCTCCATTGCCGAACTCGATGGTGATTTCGCGCCGCTGGATGCGCCACTCACCCTTTTGCTTTGCATAACGGTCTGTGTAGCGCGAGATGCTGAGAATGGCCGGCCCGACATCTCCCTTCTTCACCACGGTGGTGACGTAACAGGTGCCGGTGGCGGAGTCGCGGCCCGTGATGGTGATCTGCGTGTTGCTGATCAGGTGCCGCATGATCGATGTGGTCTTGCCGTTCGCGGCCGGCTCATTGCCGAAACGCTCGTGGTCGCGCCGCGCCTGCGCCATCAATGCCTCCCGGCCCTTCACGATGGCGGGCGCGCCGGGCGCCACGGCGATTTCACCGTCTGCGGTGAACAGGTCTGCGTACTCCTCGGGGCTGCCTGCGTCGTGCACCAGGCCATAACGATCCATGAGTTCGCGAATCAGGGTGCGATCAGCGATGGTCTGCAGCGAGTCGGCGGCCCTGAGGCCCGGAGACGCCGCCAGGAGCAGTGAA
>DATNCK010000393.1:0-14309 GCA_035571575.1 Steroidobacteraceae bacterium
ATGATCACCTGGGACCAGACCGGCACCTATGAAGTGTCCGAGCTGCAGTCGCAGTTCCAGAACACCGAGGGCGATGACTGGATGACCACGCTGCTGCAGAGCAAGGCCATGCAGCGCATCCCGCCGGCGAACATCCAGGCCATCTTCCTGCGCATGCAGCGCATGCCGCACCGGGCCGGTGACGTGATCATCCGCCAGGGCGCCGAGGGCGATTACTTCTACGCCGTGGTCAGCGGCAAGTGCGTGGTCACGCGCGAAACGCCGCTGAACAAGGAAGGCATCAAGCTGGCCGAACTGGGCGTCGGCGACACCTTCGGCGAAGAGGCGCTGATCTCCGAAGCCAAGCGCAATGCCACGGTGACCATGCTCACCGAAGGCGTGCTGATGCGCCTCAAGAAGGAAGACTTCCGCGAACTGATGAACGAGCCGCTGCTGCAGTGGGTGACGCCCGAGCAGGCCGAGCAGCTGGTGGCCAAGAAAGGCGGTGTCTGGCTCGACGTGCGGCTGCCCTCCGAGTTCCAGAATCTCGCCGTCGAAGGCGCGATGAACGTGCCGCTGTATTTCATCCGGCTGAAGCTCTCGGCGCTGGACAAGAACAAGCCCTACATCGTGTATTGCGACACCGGCCGGCGCAGTTCCGCCGCCGCCTTCATCCTGGTGGAGAAGGGTTTCGACGCCTATGTGCTGAAGGGTGGCCTGTCGTCGATGGAACGCGGTCTGCGCCGGGCAGCGACGGTCTGACCGGCGCCGCCTCAGCAGCGCGCCACTACATCGTGTGAGTCGGCTTCTCGCCTGAAACGGCGGCTGCCAGGTAGTTCTCGATCTTCTTCTGAGTCTGGCCGCGGTCCTGCTCGCTGAACTGCACGCCGATGCCGGCGGTGCGTTTGCCCTGTGCGCCCTTGGGCGTCACCCAGATCACGCGCCCGGCCACCGGCAGCTTTTCATCCTCGCCCATCAGGTTCAGCAGCATGAACACCTCGTCGCCGAGGCGGTAATTGCTGCTGGTGGGAATGAACAGACCGCCATTGCGCACGAAGGGCATGTAGGCCATGTACAGCGCGCTCTTGTCCTTGATCGTCAGTGTCAGCAAGCCCGGCTTGTTGATACCCGAGCGTGATGTGGAATCTCTGTGCGCCATATCGTCCTGCGTTAACCCTTCACCCTGCTCCGGTACGGCTGATCCGCCAGAGCTGGTCTTCGACCGCCAGCGGTTTATTCAGCGAAGTAGCGAGCTGCCCTTGCAACTGGCGTACATCGTCGAGTATCCGCACGGCCGGGCCTATATTTATGTCCAAACCGCCATCTTGCAACCGGGTGCCAGCGCGCATTGCCAGCACCCGGGCTGTGAGGCAGTTCTCAATGCAGGTGAGGCGCAGTGCCAGCTCGTCCTTGGCCCAGACATCGGCCACCCGGATCACGTCCAGGCGGCCGGTGGCGGCCTCCCGGATGACCTGCAGCACTTCATCCCTCAGGGCCAGCAGCCGCGGCACATCGGCCTCCAGCGCCTGCAACGGAGCCACCCCCAGCACCTCGAGCACCGCCGGCCATTGGGCCCGGTATTGCGGTTTCTGCTCACTGAGCCAGGCCAGAGTCTGCTCTCTGTGTGGGGCGGGCAGCGGCAGCTTCTGGCAGCGGCTGCGTACAGTGGCAGGTAGCAGACTGGGGCTGCTGGTGACCAGCACCAGATGCGCATCGCGGCGCGGTTCTTCGAGCGTCTTGAGCAGCGCGTTGGCCGCATTGCGGTTCAACGCATGCGCCGGATCGAGCACCACGCAGCTGCCATGCCCTTCGTAGCTGGACAGTGCCAGCTGCGCGGCAACGGCACGCACCTGATCCACGGTGATCTGACCGAGCTTGGACTCGGCGTCGGGCTCCAGCAGCGTGAAGTCCGGGTGTTCCCCCTGCTGCACGCGGCGGCAACCTGCGCATTGCCCGCAGGCAGGCGTCGAACCGGTACACAGCAGCAGCTGCGCGAAGTACAGCGCCAGAGAGCGGCCGCCTGTGCCGGGCGCCTCGTGAATCAACAGACCAGGCGGCAGACGGCCTGCGGCATGCGCCGCACGCAGCTGCTCTTCGGCGGCCCGCATCCAGGGCAGACCTCTCATGACCCATCCACCAGGGCGAGGGCCTGCTGCAGCAGTTGAGCGGGTGCTGCGGTGGCATCCAGCACGCGCACGCGCTGCGGCTCCGCCTTTGCGAGCTGCAGATAGCTTTCTCTCACGCGGGCAAAGAAGGTCAGCTGCTCGTCTTCAAAGCGATCACCACCTTCGGCGCGCCCACGTGCCCGCTGCAGGCCTGCCTGCGGCGAAAGATCGAGCAGCAGCGTGAGGTCGGGAGCCAGGCGCGGATGCGCGATGTTCGCCAGGGCCTCGATGGCGGCGCGATCCAGTCCCCGGCCACCGCCCTGATAGGCCCGGCTGGCGTCGGTGAAGCGATCGCAGAGCACCCATTCACCGCGCGCCAATGCGGGCTCGATGCGCTGGGCTACATGTGCCGCGCGCGCCGCGAACATCAGCAGCAGTTCGGTGGCTGCAGGCACGCCCTCGGCGCGACGCTCGAGGACCAGCCGGCGGACGTCCTCGGCCAGCGGCGTGCCTCCCGGCTCGCGCGTGGCGCACACTGCGATGCCGCGACCGCGCAGGACCTCGGCCAATCCCTGCAGCAATGTGGATTTACCCGCGCCTTCGATGCCTTCCAGCGTGATGAAACGACCACGCGTCATGGCGCAGCGGCCGCCGGTTCGGCCGGTGCAGCAGGCGCATCCGGCGGCGCGCTGCGCAGTCGCTCGAGATAGCGCTGCACGGCGCGATTGTGTTCGGCGACGGTGGCCGAAAAATAGTGACCACCGCTGCCATCGCCCACCGCGACGAAGAACAGCGCATCGGTTTTTTCCGGGTTCAAGGTGGCGACGATGGCGTCGTGGCCCGGCAGTGCAATCGGCGTGGGTGGCAGTCCCGCGCGCGTGTAGGTGTTGTAGGGATTGTCGGTGAGCAGGTCGCGCTTGCGGATGTTGCCGTCATAGCGCGAGCCGATGCCGTAGATCACCGTGGGATCGGATTGCAGCCGCATGCCTTTGCGCAGGCGGTTGATGTAAACACCAGCCACGCGGCCGCGCTCGCTGGCCAGCCCTGTTTCTTTCTCCACGATCGAAGCCAGGGCCAGCGCTTCAGCCGGCGTGGCGAAGGGCAGATCCGGCTGCCGCGATTCCCAGGCCTGCTGCAGCGTGCGCTGCTGTGCCTCGAAGGCCAGCCGCAGGATCTGCATGTCCGAAGTGGTTCCCGGCGCAAAGGAGTAGGTGTCGGGCGCGAACCGTCCCTCCGCGGGCAGATCGGGCGCGCCCATCTCGCTCATGATCTGCGCGTCTGACATTCCCCGCGTCAGCACCTGCAGACCGGTCTTGCGCATCAGCGCGGAACGCATCTGCGCGAAGCTCCAGCCTTCCACGATGGTGATGTGCTCCAGCACGATGCGCCCTTCCACCATCTGGCGCAGGATGGTCAGCGGCTGCTGACCCGGCGCGATGCGGTAGTGACCGGCCTTGATGCCGGGTGCGACCAATGCCTTGCCCTGATCGCGGAAGCGCAGGTACCACTCCAGATAGCGCGCATTGCCAATCAGCTGTTGCTGCTGCAGTTCACGCAGCACGGCGCGCAGGCTGGCGCCCTGCGCCACTGTCAGATCACGAACATCGGTGGCCTTGCCAGGAGTCACCGCCGCCACATTGACGGCCTTCCAGGCCCAGACGCCCGCCACCGCCGCGCCCAGCAGCAGCACCAGGAAAGTGCCGGAGATGAACTGCCTAACGCGCAAGAGCATTCACTCGCCGGGCCAGTTCCTGCACCGCAGTGCTGATGGCCAGAGGTCTTCCATCCAGCTCGCGCACCGGCAGCACACCGATACGCGCATTGGTCAGGAACAGGCCATCGCAGCGCTGCAGGACGTCGAGCGCAATCTCATCGACGCGCACGGCAAGCCCGGCTTGAGCCGCCTCGCGCAGCACCACGGCACGCATCACGCCGGCGACGCCGCAACGATCGAGGCGGGGTGTCATCAAGATGCCGTCCTGCTCCAGGAACACATTGCTCATGGTGCCGGAAATCAGGTGGCCAGAGCTACTGGCCATTAGTCCCTCGAATGCGCCACTGAGCGAGCGCAACTCCGTTCGCGCCAGCACCTGTTCCAGGCGGTTGCAGTGTTTGATGCCCGCAAGCTGGGGATTCTCGCCCAGCACCGCGCGCAGCGTGGTCACGCTCACCCGAGCGGGAACTTCAGGGCCGGCGTTGGCCGCATAGGCGAAAAGCAGCACCCTCGCCCGCTCGGTTCCGCCTGGCGCATAACCACGCGCCGTGGCACTGCCGCGGCTGATCAGCAGCTTCAGAGTGCAGGACGGATGCCGGGCCGCCAGCGAGCGGGCCTGCTGCCAAAGCCGTTCGAGATCCACTTCGATTGAGAGGCGGGCACAGCCCTCGGTCAGGCGCGTCTGATGCAAGGCCTCGAAGCGCAGCTGGCCGTCACGCACACCGATGGTCTCGAACAGTCCATCGCCATAGTGCAGTCCCCGGTCCAGCGTCCATTCCGCCGCACTGGCCTCGCCATCCACCAGCACCGCCAGCGGCGCGCCCGAGGCTGGCGTCGTCATGAGCGCAGCGCCAGCAACATTCCACGCGCCTTGGCTCGGGACTCTTCCAGCTCCCGTTCCGGACGCGAGTCGGCCACGATGCCGGCGCCGGCACGAAACTCCAGCTCGCGCCCGTACAGCGACATGGTGCGGATCAGGATGTTGAAGTCTGCCGAGCCATCATGATTCAGATAACCCAGGCTGCCAGTGTAGGGACCGCGCGGACCGCCTTCCAGCTCGGCGATGATCTGCATGCAGCGCACCTTCGGGCAGCCGGTGATCGTGCCGCCGGGAAACACGGCGCGCAGCGCCTGCACGGGCGTTACATCCTCGCGCAGCTCACCGGTGACATTCGACACGATGTGGTGCACATGGGCATAGGTCTCCACGGCCATGTACTCATCCACGCGCACGCTGCCGCCAGTGCACACACGACCCAGATCGTTGCGCGCCAGATCAATGAGCATCACATGTTCGGCACGTTCCTTGGGATGCGCGATCAGCGCCTCGGCCAGCTCGCGGTCGGCATCGGCAGTACTGCCGCGCGGATGTGTGCCGGCAATGGGACGCGTGTCCACACGCCGGCCGCGCACGCGCAGCAGCCGTTCGGGTGAAGAGGAAAGAACCCGGAAATCTCCCTGCTGGGCCAGCGCGGCAAACGGCGCGGGGTTGCTCCGTCGCAAACGCTGATACAGCTGTGCAGCGGACAGATCGGCAGGCAGCGGCGCGCGCCAGTGACGCGAGAGATTGGCCTGGTAGATGTCGCCGGCGCGGATGTATTCCTGCGCACGGCGCACGCGCTCGAGATAGGCCTGCGGATTTTCTTCCACCGCTTCGATGACTGGCGCCGATGGCTCGGCCAGCGGTCTGCCCAGCGTTCCCAGGTCATCCAGGATCTGCTGTCGTTCGCGCGCACTCACCGATTCTTCCGCAACCAGGTATCCCTGGCCCTGCGCATCCAGCACCAGCGCGGCCGGCACGCGCATCGCCCAGGCTACGGGGCGCGGATCTGTGCGACTGGCCTCGGGCCAGTAAGGGCCCAACGTCGGCTCAGTCTCCAGCGCCAGCTCGTAACCCAGATACGCGAACCATCCACCGTGAAACGGCAGGTCCACGGGCAGAGGCGATGCGCTTCGCGCCTGCTGCCGCCACAGCGCATCGAAGCTGGCGAAAAAGCCGGATTGCGAAGGCTGAGGCAGGTCTCCCTCCGCATGCAGGGCGCCGCCGGAATCGAGCCGCAGACAACCGCGGGGCAGCGCCGCCAGCAGACTGAACTGTGAGAGCGCACCCTGTGCGGCACTGTCCAGCAACACGGGGTAGCGCTCTGGCGCGCGTGCGGCCAGCGCCAGCAGGATCTCAGGCGTCAGCGTTACCGTTTCGACATGCAGGGATGGCGCGCGCATGGGCGCCTTAAGGCCTGTTCAGCCCGTGAAACGGCGCAGCACGATGGTGCCGTTGGTGCCGCCGAAGCCGAAGGAATTGGACATGGCCGTGTCGATGCGCATCTTGCGCGCCGTCAGTGGCACGTAATCCAGATCGCAGCCCTCTCCCGGCGTATGCAGGTTCATCGTCGGTGGCGCGACCTGATCTCGAATTGCCAGCACCGAGAAGATGGCTTCGACCACACCGGCCGCGCCCAGCAGATGGCCGGTGACAGACTTCGTGGCACTCACTGCAACTTTCTTCACCGCATCGCCAAATGCGCCCTTCAGCGCCAGCGTCTCGGCCACATCACCCAGCGGCGTCGAGGTGGCATGCGCATTCACATACTGCACATCCGAAGGGTTCGCGCCGGCATCGCGCATGGCCGCCTGCATGGCGCGCTTTGCGCCATTGCCGTCTTCGGGCGGCGCGGTGATGTGGTGCGCATCGCCGCTCATTCCAAAGCCGACTACTTCGGCATAGATGCGCGCGCCACGCGCCTTCGCATGCTCGAGCTCTTCGAGCACCAGCGCGCCGCCACCATCGCTCAGTACGAAACCGTCGCGATCCTTGTCCCAGGGGCGGCTGGCTTCGGTGGGTGAATCGTTGCGCGTGGACAGCGCCTTGGCCTGCCCGAAACCACCCAGACCCATCACGGTAGTGGCGAACTCCGAACCACCGGCCAGCACGATATCCGCATCGCCGTACTGGATGGTGCGCATGGCCACACCAATGGCGTGCGTGGAGGTGGTGCACGCCGTGACGACACCGAGGTTGGGCCCCCGCAGGCCGAAACGGATCGACAGATGCCCCGAGATCATGTTGATGATCGAGGCGGGCACGAAGAACGGCGAGATCTTGCGCGGGCTGTTGGCCGACAGGTAGGCGTTGTGCTCGTCCTGGATGGTCTGCAGTCCACCGATGCCGGAGCCGGTGATCACGCCGGCGCGATCCAGATCGATCTTGTCCACATCGAGGCCCGAATCGGCCATGGCCTCGACACCGGCGGCGATGCCGTAGTGCATGAACTCATCCATGCGCCGGGCTTCTTTGGGCGAAAGGTATTTCTCCAGCTGGAAATCCTTCACCGCCCCGCCGAACTTGCAGGGGAACTCGCTGACATCGAAGCGTGTGATCGGCCCGATGCCGCTGACACCGTTGACCACATTGGCCCAGGCGGTCTCGACGGTGCTACCCACCGGCGAAATGATGCCCATACCCGTGACGACTACTCGACGCTTGCTCAAGCGCTGCTCCGGCCTGTCTTCAAGTGGATGGTCGCCGGTTCAACCGGCGGCGGCGCGGCAGAGATGCGCCGCGCCCCAGTGCGATCGGCGCTCAGGCCTTGGCGCGCCGGTCGTTGATGTAGTTGATCGCCTGCTGCACGGTGGTGATCTTCTCGGCCTCTTCGTCCGGGATCTCGATCTCGAACTCCTCTTCCAGGGCCATCACCAGCTCGACCGTATCCAGCGAGTCAGCGCCGAGGTCATCGACGAATGACGCGTCGCTCGTTACCTGCTCAGCCTTCACGCCCAGCTGCTCGGCAACGATGGCTTTGACTTGGCTTTCGACGCTGCTCATCTGTGTTTAATCCTCTGAATTTTTTGATCGTTTGTGCACCCCTTCCGGGGGCGCATGGGGCGCGTATTGTAGGGGAAGCCCTGCCCGCCCGCCACAGGAATCCCGTATTCTGTTTAACACTAAGCTGTTGTTTTCTCAGGAATATTGTTGTAACAGCCACAAAGATGGCGGACGGCGGCAGCCTTCAGGGCATCAGCATGCCGCCATTGACGCTCAGGGTCTGGCCGGTGATATAGGCCGCCGATGGCGACGCCAGGAAGGCCACGGCCTCGGCGACCTCCTCGGGGGCACCCAGCCGGCCGGCGGGGATCTGCTTCAGCAGTGCCTGTTTCTGCTCCTCGGGCAGACCCTTGGTCATGTCGGTGTCGATGAAGCCGGGCGCAACAGCGTTCACCGTGATGTTGCGGGAGGCAAGCTCCCGCGCCAGTGATTTGGTGAGCCCGATGACACCCGCCTTGGCGGCGGCGTAGTTGACCTGCCCGGCATTGCCCATGAGGCCCACCACAGAAGTGATGCTGATGATGCGACCGTTGCGCTCTTTCATCATCCGCTTCACACAGAGCTTGGAAAGCCGGAAATTCGCCGACAGGTTGGTATCGATGACCAGGTTCCAGTCATCGTCCTTCATCCGCAGCAGCAGCGTGTCGCGCGTGATGGCGGCGTTGTTGACGAGGATGGTGGGCATGTCGCCGGCAGCATCGAGCCTTGCGATCAGCGCGTCTATGGATCCAGGGACGCTGACATTCAACGCTTCGCCGCGACCGCCCTGCGCAGCGAGTGCTGCCGTGATCTGCGCCGCTCCCTCTTCCGTAGTCGCCGTGCCGATCACTCTGGCGCCGCCTGTGGCCAGGCGCAGTGCGATGGCGCGGCCGATGCCGCGCGAAGCGCCGGTGACCAGCGCGGTCTGTCCCGTGAGGCTCGAGCTCATGTGCGGATTTTCCTGTGTCTTCAATTAGAGCCCAGTGCGGCCTGCACTGAAGCAGGATCCTGCAGCGCCAGGCACTGGAGGTCGGGGCGCTTTTCGATGCGGTGGTTCAGGCCGGTGAGAACCTTGCCAGGCCCACATTCAATGAAGGTCGTGGCACCTGCAGCGATGAGCTGACGGATCAAATCCGTCCAGCGCACGGGACTGGCGAGCTGGCGGGTGAGCAAGGCACGGATGTCATCCACCGTGGCATGTGCCTGGCCATCGACCGGACTCCAGTAAGCCAGCTTCGGCGGCATCAGGGATGTTTCAGCCAGCGCCGCACCGAAGCGCTCGGAGGCTGGCCGCATCAAAGAGCTGTGCGCCGGAACGCTCATCGGCAATTGCAGCGCGCGTTTGGCGCCGCGCGACTTGCACAGTTCCAGCGCACGGAGCACAGCGCCCGCATGACCGGCAATCACCGCCTGGCCCGGCGAGTTGAAATTCACCAGTTCGACCACTTCGCCCTGCGCGGCTTCCCGGCACGCAACGGCGATGAGTTCATCATCGAGTCCGAGAATCGCTGCAATGGCGCCCACACCGGTTGGCACGGCTTCCTGCATCAGCTCTGCACGACGACGCACCAGCGCGACGGCCGTTGGCAGATCCATGGCACCAGCAGCCGTGAGCGCGCTGAACTCGCCAAGGCTGTGGCCGCAGACCACATGTGGCTGAGTGCCGCCACGTGCCAGCCAGTAGCGCCAGGTGGCGATGCCTGCGGTGAGCATGGCCGGTTGCTGCACGATGGTGTCACTGAGTTTTTCGGCAGGACCTTCCTGCACCAGTTGCCACAGGTCATAGCCGAGCACAGCCGAAGCCTCAGCAAAGGTGTCGGTGACCACGCGCTCCTCGGCCGCCAGTTCGGCCAGCATGCCCACTGATTGCGACCCCTGGCCCGGAAACACGAATACGCGCTGTGCCATTACTTGTAACAAAACCCTTACGAAAAACGGCCGACAGTATAACGCCGGCGCTGCCGGACATCATTGGCGCGGCCGCAACACCAGGCCCGCCGCAGCGCCGCCGATGGCGCCATACAGATGCGAGATGGTTACCACCTGATCAGCGCGCTCGAAAGGCAAGGGCCCATGCCATTGCTCCCATGCCAGCTTCGCGATGAACAGCGCACCGGCGATGATGCCGATGCGATCGTGCTGCCGGATCAGCGCCGCACAGCCACAGGCGAACACTCCGTGCAGCAACGCGGAGGCTCCCACGTACCACTGCAGCTGCGGCGAAAAAAACCTGAAGCCGATGGCTATGGTGAGCGCACTGGCGCCGAGTGCCAGCATCCATTGCCACAGACGATATTCGCGCGCAAACAACGCCCACAGCAAAGCCAGGCCCACGGTATTAAGCACAGCATGCACCGCATCCAGATGCACCAGGTGGCAGGTCAGAAGGCGCCACCACTGCCCTGCCGCGACCGCCTCGCGCTGATAGCGCCAGGCCTCACGCAAGGCATCGCCGCCCAGCAGCGGCAGCAGCAGCAATGCGGCGGCAATGGCCAGGCCCAGGCCATAGAACCCGTCGCAGTTCAGCGACCGCAATACGGTCATGCGGGGTGTGTGGGCTGTCACGGGAAGCAGGTGGCCTTTTGCTATGATCGGCAGCGTCCAGCACGCTACAGGATAAGCAGTATGAACCGGTCGAATCACCCGCGGCAGCAGGGCTTCACGCTGATCGAGATCATGGTCGTGGTGGTGATCCTCGGACTGCTGGCCGCTATTGTCGTCACCCAGACCGTGGGTAAGGTCGATGACGCGCGCATCGCCAAGGCCAAGCAGGACATCCGCCAGTACGAAACCGCGCTCACCTTGTACAAGCTGGAAAACTTCCGGTATCCCACCACCGAGCAGGGCCTGGATGCGCTGGTGCACAAACCCGCCGATCCGGCGCTGGTGCACTGGAAGGAAGGCGGCTACGTCAAACGCGTCAGCAAGGATCCCTGGGGTCATGACTATGTGTATGAGAGCCCGGGCACTCATGGCGAGGTCGACATCTCCTCGCTGGGCGCCGATGGACAGCCCGGTGGCGAGAAGTCCGATGCGGATATCGGCAACTGGAATCTCGACGAATAGTCCGCGCGCGATCGGCGGTTTCACGCTGATCGAAATCCTGGTCGTGCTGCTCATCATCGGCGTACTGGTGGCCGGCACCGTGCTTTCCATTGGCGTCGCCGGCCGCGATACCTCGCTCGACAAGGAGCGCGACCGCGTGGCGGCGCTGATGGATTACCTGCGCGATCAGGCGGCGTTGCAGAACCGCGAATACGGCATGCGCTGCTTCGTCGGTGGCTATGAATTCCTGGCCTACGATGCGCGCACCGGCCTGTGGCAGTCCCTGCCGGATGATCCGATGATGCGCAAGCGAAAGCTGCCAACCGGCATCGAGATGACGCTGCACATCGAAGGCCGTCCCATCGTGCTGCCGGCTGCGGACGACAGGACCGAAAACCCGCCGCCACAGATCATGCTGTTCTCCAGCGGCGATCTGAATCTGTTCGAGTTGACGCTGCGCCGCGCGGCCACCGGAGAAGGTGCGCGCCTGGCACCCTCGGCGAGTTCCGATCGCATCGACGTCACGCCACTGAGCGCAGCGACCGCATGACGCATCGGCCCTCTTCCGGCTTCACGCTCATCGAAGTGCTGATAGCGCTGCTGGTGATCGCGCTGGGCGTGGGTGCGTTGTTGGGCACACTCACCTCATCGGCCGATACCGTTGCGGCGCTGCGCGATAAATCCATTGCCGAGTGGCTGGCACTGAACCGCATCAGCGAGGTGCGGCTGAGCGCCACCCGACCGGGTGTGGGCGTCAGCTCCGGCACGGTGGACAATTACGCGGGCGGACGCTGGAGCTGGCAGCAGAGCGTCAGCGATCCAGGCATGGCCGGCATATTGCGCGTGGAGGTGAAAGTGGCACCCATGACGGCCGCTACCGCCGCCACCATGCAGACCACAGACGCAACGCGGGCGAGCAGCGACTTTCCCGCACTGGCCACTGCCTACGGCTTTCTCGGCACTTCCGTGGCGGCGCCCACGGGGGTGGATCCTGACTGGAGCCTGGCCGCGGCGGCCACAGGTGGCGGCACAGGAACAGGTGGAACCACGGGCACCGGCAGTACCTCAGGCGGCAGCACCGGCGGCGGTGGCCCCCCCGGCGGCGGCGGCGGCGGAACCGGCAAGCCGTGAAACAGCAGCGCGGCTTCACACTGATCGAGATCATGGTGGCGGTGCTCATCACCGCGATCCTGGCCGTGATGGCCTTCGAAGCCATGCAGCAGGCGCTGCAGAATCGTGAGCGCATCCGCGTACACGCCGAACGATTGCGCGCCGTGCAGTACGCCATGCGCAGTCTCGTGCAGGATTTCAGTCAGTTGATGCCGCGTCCCGTACGTGTGCCGCTGGGCGATGGCTTCCAGCCGGCCTTGCTGGCAACCACCGCGGCGGCTGCGGAAGTCAGTTTCACGCGCGGTGGCTGGATGAACCCCGCCGGCCTGCAACGCAGCACCCTGCAACGCGTGCGCTACGCAGTCCGCGACGGCAAGCTGCAGCGCGACTACTGGCTGGTGCTCGATGCCACACTGGACCCGCAGCCGCGTACGCGCGAACTGCTCACGGGCGTGAAGGCCTTTCGTCTGCGCTTCATGAACGATGGCCGCAACTGGCAGGACACCTGGCCACCACCGGCGATCTCCGGCACCGACGATGAACGCTGGCTGCGCTGGCGCCCCATCGCAGTAGAGGTCACGCTGGAACTGGAAGACTGGGGCCGCCTCGTCCGCATCGTCGAGGTGTCAGGATGAGACACCAGCGCGGCGTGGTGCTGATCAGTGCGCTGATCCTGGTGGCGCTGGCCTCGGTGGTGGCCGCGACGCTGTTCTTCGATACCGCCATGTCCGCACGCCGCACGGCCGCCAGCTTCAGCATGGAGCAGGCCGTGCAGCTGGGCGCCGGTGCGGAAGCCCTCGCCGCCTATGCGCTGGTGCAGGACAAGAACCAGAACGACACCATGCAGGATGCCTGGGGGCAGCACTACGGACCCGTGGAAGTGGAAACCGAAGTCGGCCTCGAAGCACAGATCACCGACGAACAGGGCAAGTTCAATCTCAACACGCTGCTGAAAGCGGATGGCCGACCCGATGCGAATGCCATGACGGTGTTTCGCCGGCTGCTGGAGTTGTGCGAGCTGGAACCACGCTGGGCCAGCCTCATTGCGGACTGGATCGATCCGAATGTGCAGCCCGAATCCGATGGTGGCGAAGACAGCCTGTACCTGTCGCAGCAGCCGGCCTATCGCGCCGCGAACATGCCCATCACCAGCGTCTCGGAACTGCGGCAGCTGCCGGGCTTCGATCAGAAGATGTATCTGCGCCTGCTGCCACATGTCACGGCGCTGCCACCCAGTGCACGCACGATCAATGTATGCACGGCTGATGGGCTGGTGCTCGATGCGCTCAACGCGTTGAGCAAAGCCAATCCGAACAACCTGGAATACAGTCGCCTGAAACCCGAGGAGCTGGATCGCAATCGCCAGAACGGCTGCTTCCCGCAGAAAAGCGTGCTGGGCGCCAACGAGCCGGATATCGCAGCGCGCATTGACGAGCGCAGCAGCTACTTCCGGCTGCAGACCTGGATTCGTATTGGCACTGCACAGTTCGCCTTGTACAGTCTGATGTACCGCGATGGCGCCGGGCATGCCCGGCCGATTTTGCACACCATGGGTACCGAATGAACCCCGCAATGACGAGAGGCATGGATGGCTGACTGGCTGCTGCTGAGGCTGCCGGCCGATGAAGGCGCACCCATTTCATGGGCCGTTGCCGATGCGCGTGGACAACTGCTTTCCGTGCCCAGTCAGGATACCGGCGGCGGCCTGCATACCATGGCCATGGGCCGCAAGGTCGCGGTGCTCGTGCCAGCGGGCGAAGTCAGCTTCTTCGAGGCCGCGCTGCCCGCTGGCAACGAAGCCAGGCTGCAGCAGCTGGCGCCCTTCGCCCTCGAAGACCAGGTTTCGCAGGACGTCGACACACTGCATTTCGCAGTCGGCACGCGCAACGCGGTGACCGGCACCGTGCCCGTGGCGGTGATGGAACGCGCACAGATCCGGCAGTGGCTGGATCGCGTCGCCGACCTGCAGCTGATACCACACGCCCTTTTTGCCGAGAGCGATCTGGCGCCCGTGCTGCCCGGACATGTCACCATGCTGGTGGCCGGCGACCAGCTGCTGCTGCGCAACGACCAGGCGCGCCCACTGGTACTGCCGGCAGCAGATCCCTCGCTGGCTCTCGACATGCTGGTCGGCACTGCCGAACAGATTTCACAGGCCAATCTCACCGTGTACGTCGGTCCCGGCGACTGGCAGAAATATTCGCAGGTGCTCGAGCCACTGCGCGAACGCGTCGCCTCGTTCAAGGTGCAGCTCAGCGGTGGCGGCATTCTCGCGCAGCTGGCGCAGGGACTGGCCTATGGCGCGCCCATCAACCTGCTGCAGGGTGAGCTGAAACCTCGCAGCACATCGCGCACCAACTGGCAGGCCTGGCGCTGGGTGGCCGGTCTGGCCGCCACCTTGCTGGTGCTGCAGGCCGGCGGTTCCTGGTGGCAAATGCACCGGGTGCGCCAGGCGAGCGCCACTGTGGATGCGCAGATGGCGCAGCTTTACGGGGCCATCTTCCCCGGGCAGCCCATGGGCTCCCGGCCACGTCGCGCCCTGGAGAAGCGGCTG
>DATNCK010000394.1:0-5703 GCA_035571575.1 Steroidobacteraceae bacterium
TTTCATGCGTCTTTCCCGCTATCCCATCAATACCGCCAAGGAATCACCGGCCGAGGCGGAGGTCATCAGTCACAAGCTGATGCTGCGCGCCGGCCTCATCCGCCGCCTCGCCGCCGGCATCTACACCTTCCTGCCGCTGGGGCTGCGCGCCGTGCGCAAGGTGGAAAAGATCATTCGCGAGGAAATGGACCGCGCCGGAGCACTGGAACTGCTGATGCCCGCCGTGCAGCCCGCCGAGCTGTGGCAGGAGTCCGGCCGCTGGGAGCAGTACGGACCGGAGCTGCTGCGCCTGAAAGATCGCCACGAGCGCGACTTCGTCATCGGCCCCACGCATGAGGAAGTGATCACCGACATCGCACGCCGCGAGCTCAAGAGCTACCGCCAGCTGCCCGTGAACTTCTATCAGATCCAGATGAAGTTCCGCGACGAGATCCGCCCGCGCTTCGGCATTATGCGCGGGCGCGAATTCCTGATGAAGGACGCGTACTCCTTCCATGTCGACCAGGCCTCGCTCGCCGAAGGCTATGCGGCGATGAAGACCGCATACACGCGCATGTTCGAACGCATGGGTCTGGTATTCCGCGCCGTGCGTGCGGATACGGGCTCCATCGGCGGCAGTGCTTCGGAAGAGTTCCAGGTGCTGGCCGACTCGGGTGAGGACGCCATTGCCGTCTCCGATGCGGACGAATACGCCGCCAACCTCGAGCTGGCACCGACGCCGGCGTTCGACGGACAGCGACCGGCTGCAACGCAGACCATGTCCCGTGTCGACACACCGGGCACACGCACCATCGCCGAGGTAGGCAAGCTTCTGAATGTAGGCGCCGAGCGCTGCGTGAAGACGCTGATCGTCGAAGGCAGTGATGGCGGTGTCGTGGCACTGCTGGTGCGCGGCGATCATGAGATGAACGCCGTCAAGGCGCAGAAAATCGCCGGCGTCGCTTCTCCGCTGCGCATGGCCAGCGCCGCGCGGGTCACCGAAAGCACCGGGACAGAGCCTGGATTCCTCGGACCTGTGGGGCTCAAGTGCCGCCTGGTAGCGGATCACGCCGTAGCGGCACTGGCGGATTTCGTCTGCGGCGCCAACGAAAAAGACGCCCATCTCATGGGTGTGAACTGGGGTCGTGACCTGCCCGAACCCGAAACGGGCGACCTGCGCAGCGTCGTGAATGGCGATCCCAGCCCGTCAGGCAAGGGCAAGCTGGTGATCCGCCGCGGCATCGAGGTGGGCCATATCTTCCAGCTGGGCCGCAAGTACAGCGAGGCCATGAAGGCCTCCGTGCTCGATCCGGCGGGTCAGGGCCTCACACCGCTGATGGGCTGCTATGGCATCGGTGTGACGCGCGTCGTCGCGGCCGCGATCGAACAGAATCACGATGACAAGGGCATCATCTGGCCGGAACCCATTGCACCCTTCACCGTGCTCATCGTCACCCTCAACCACGACCGCTCCGAAGCCGTGCGCACCGCAGCGGACCAGCTGTATGCACAACTGGGCGAGGCCGGCATCGACGCGTTGTACGACGACCGCGATGCGCGCCCCGGCGTGAAGTTCGCCGATGCCGAGCTGCTGGGTATTCCACACTGCGTCATCATCGGCGATCGCGGCATCACCGCCGGCAGGCTCGAATACCGCAACCGGCGCACGGGTGAAACCGCAGAGCTGCCTTCCAATGCCGTGCTCGAACAACTGCAGCAACGTTTCGCGCGCTGAGCGACGCCGGGCTGCGCCGGCCCGCTCTGGCCGCGGTGCACTGACCGCGCTGCTGCTGACACTTGCGCTGTGCGGCGCCAGCGGCCGGGCGCACGCCGATGCGCAACGCGACCCCGAACTGCGCGGCGTCGTTGCACAGGCCATCGCCAGCGCCGAATGTTTTCCCGACAAATTCGATTCGGCCGTCTGGTACACCTTGATGGAGCCGAAGCTGCGCCGCACGGTGCGCGACACCGACGAACGCATGCAGATCCTGAAGACTGCTTTCTGCGAGGCGCACCGGCCCGGGGAGCAGCGGCTACCGCCGGGATTGATCATGGCCGTGATGGACGTGGAAAGCCGCTTCAACCGCTGGGCGGTCTCTTCCGCTGGCGCCGTGGGACTGATGCAGGTAATGCCTTTCTGGCCCGGCCAGCTGGGCATGAAACGCCATCAGTTGACACAGATCGAGGCCAACATGCGCATGGGCTGCGCCATCCTGCGTTTCTATCTGCAGCGGGAGAAGAACGATGTGCGGCGCGCGCTGGCCCGCTACAACGGCAGCGTGGGGCGCAGGGAATATCCGGACAAAGTGGTGCTGCGCTGGACCAACGGCTGGAATGGCGCCGATGATCTCGGCCTGGCCGCAAGGCACTGAGAGCCCAGCGCATGGACAGCCCCGCCGAGATCCTCGTGGTGTACTACTCGCGCAACGGCAGTACGGCGCAGCTGGCGCGCCAGGTGTGTCGCGGCATCGAAGCGGTGAGCGGCGCAGTGGCGCGGTTGCGCTGCGTGCCACCGGTCTCTGCCGAGAACGAACGCGCCATTACGGCTGTGCCGGACCAGGGTGCACCGTGGGCGACGCTGGAAGATCTGACCAGCACCGATGGCGTGATCGTCGGCAGCCCGGTGCGTTTCGGCAACATGGCCGCTGCAATGAAGCACTACCTGGACCAGACCTCGGGACTGTGGCTGCAGGGCGCGCTGGTGGACAAACCTGCTGCCGTGTTCACTTCCTCGCAGACCATGCATGGCGGACAGGAAAGCACGCTGCTGTCAATGATGACGCCGCTACTGCATCACGGCATGGTGCTGGTGGGCCTGCCCTTCACGCAGAAGGAACTGCCCGCCACGCGCAGCGGCGGAACGCCCTATGGCGCCTCGCATGTCACTTCAGCCAGCAGCGATGGGCAGTTGTCGGCGGACGAAGCACAGCTGGCACGCGCGCTCGGACGCCGCGTGGCCACTGTTGCGCAGGCGCTCAAGGCGTCTCGCCGAGCACTTCCCGGATAAAAGGCACCGTCAGCCGCCGCTGCTGCGCCAGCGATGCGGCATCCAGTCGATCCAGCAGTGCGCACAGCTGCACCATGTCGCGCGCGAAATGGCGCTGCAGGAAGGTCAGGGTCTCTTCAGGAAGAACCAGGCCGCGAGCCTGTGCACGACGGCGCAGCGCCTCGCGCTGCTGCGTCTCATCCAGCGGATGCACTGCGAAATGCGCCAGTGCGCCGAGCCGCGAGCGCAGGTCCGGCAACTGCAGCGGCAAATCTCTGGCGGGAACGGTTGCGGCGATGGCGTAGCGCAGACCGCGCTGCATGCGCTCGTTGTACAGACTGAACAGCGCCTGTTCCCAGTCCGCCCGGCCACAGACCAGTTCAAGATCATCAATCGCCAGCAACGGCAGCGACTCCGTGCCTTCGAGCACAGCGGGCCCGAGAGATGCCAGCTGCCGCAGCGGAAAATAGGCCGCGCCGGACTGCGCGGCGCAAAGCGCCTGCAGTAGATGCGATTTGCCGCTGCCACCAACCCCGTGCAGATACAAGCCAGTGTCGCCCCGCCCCGCCGCCAGATCCTGCAGCGCGGCCAGCACCAGGCCGTTGTTGCCGGCCACGAAACTGTCGAACACCGCGCGTTCGTGCAAGCCCACGCCCAGCGTCAGTTGCTGCATATCTTCAGAAACCCGCGGTGTGTACGGAGGTTCGCCGTACGAAGCGCGTGACGTAGTCAGCGCCACTGGCAAGCGTGGTCAGCACCATGATCACCGCCAGCGCCGACAAGACTTCCCGCGGCGGCAGACCCACGGCACTGGCCAGAATCACGGCCAGCAGATAAAACATCTGCACACCGGTGTTGATCTTGCTGATGATGGTGGGCCGGCCACGCAAGGGCCCGAACCACAGCCGGTAGCACAGCGCGCCGATGCCCAGCAGCACATCGCGCGCCACTGCGACCGCAGCCACCCACCAGGGTGCGATGTCCAGCCATGCCGCAGTGATGAATACCGACATCAGCAGCAATTTGTCGGCGATCGGGTCCAGGTACTTGCCCAGTTCCGAAGTCCAGTTGAAGCGCTTGGCGAGATAGCCATCGAGGCCATCGGACACGGCGGCGATGCTGAACAGCACGAGGATGCGCGCCTGCTCCCCCGCGAGCATCGCCTGCAACAGCGGCACGACCAGGGCGATACGGAGCAGACAGAGGAGGTTGGGTAGATGGCGCATGACGCGGCAGCGGCTCAAGTCCTATACAATATCGCAGGCCGTTCCCGGCCGACATCCAAAAGCCCCCATGCAGAAGCCCTCCGGTCTGACCTACCGCGATGCAGGCGTCGATATTGATGCCGGCGATGAGCTGGTCGAGCGCATTAAACCCATCGTCAAGCGCACGCAGCGCCCCGAAGTGCTGGCGGGCGTGGGTGGCTTCGGTGCACTGGTAGGACTGCCGCAGCGCTATCGCGAACCGGTGCTGGTTTCGGGCACCGATGGCGTGGGCACCAAGCTGCGCCTGGCCATCGACACCGGCCGGCATGAGCGCATCGGCATCGATCTGGTAGCCATGTGCGTGAACGATGTGGCCGTGCAGGGCGCTGAACCGCTGTTTTTTCTCGACTACTACGCCACCGGCAAACTGTCGGTGGATGTGGCCGCCACTGTGATCCAGGGCATCGCTGAAGGTTGCCTGCAAGCGGGCTGCGCGCTGGTGGGCGGCGAAACCGCCGAGATGCCGGGCATGTACCACGGTGGCGATTACGACCTGGCCGGCTTCTGTGTCGGCGTGGTCGAGCGCAGCGGCATCATCGACGGCAGCCGCGTGCGCGCCGGCGACGCCATCATCGGCATGGCCTCCTCGGGTGTGCACTCGAACGGCTATTCACTGGTGCGCAAGCTCATCGCGCTGGCCGGTGCCGACGAGAAGACTCAACTCGAGGGGCGTTCGCTGTTCGACCGGCTGCTCGAACCCACGCGCATCTATGCCAAGAACATGCTGAAGCTCGCCGCAGCCATGCCGGTCAACGGCTTTGCGCACATCACTGGCGGCGGCCTCACCGACAACATCCCGCGCGTGCTGCCCGACGGGCTCGAGGCGCGGCTCGATCGCTCCAGCTGGCATCACGATCCCGTATTCGACTGGCTCGCCGCTACGGGCTCCATCGCGCCCACGGAGATGCATCGCACCTTCAATTGCGGCATCGGCATGATCGCCGTTGTGCCCGCTGCGCAGGCCGATCTGGCGCTGCAGTTGCTCGTTGCCGCCGGCGAGCGCGCCAGCGTCATCGGTGAAATCCGTGCGGGCAACGCGGGCGTGGTCATTGACGGCTGAACCCCGCGCGCTGCGGCCGCGGCTGGCGATTTTCATCTCCGGCGGCGGCAGCAACATGGTGGCGATTGCCCGCGCCTGCGCTGCGGGCGAGATTCAGGCTGACGTCGCGGTGGTGATCTCGGACCAGGCCAAGGCCGGTGGCATCGAGCGCGCGCGGCAGCTTGACCTTCCCGTGGTGGTCGTGAATCGCGACGATTTCCGAATTGCTGGCCGACTCGACCGCCAGGCCTTTGAAGCCGCGTTGGCGGCTGCAGTACAGCAGTGCAAGGTCGATCTGGTGATTCTTGCCGGCTTCATGTCTGTGCTGTCCGCGGCGTTCGTCGCGCAGTACATGGGCCGCATGTTGAACATCCATCCGTCTCTGCTGCCCCGCTACGCAGGACTGGATACACATGCCCGTGTACTGGCGGCAG
>DATNCK010000395.1:0-4010 GCA_035571575.1 Steroidobacteraceae bacterium
AGCCCGCACTTCCTTTACCGGGCCGAGACGGCCAGCGATCACCTGCGCGAGCTTTCCGATATCGAGCTTGCCTCGCGCCTGTCCTTCTTCCTGTGGAGCAGCGTGCCGGACCAGGAGCTGCTCACGCTCGCGGAGAAGAACCAGCTGTCCAGGCCCGCGGTGCTCGACGCGCAGGTACACAGGATGCTCCGCGACCCGAAGGCGAAGTCGCTCACGACGGGCTTCGCCTTCCAGTGGCTGAACATCGCCAAGATGGACACCATCAATCCTTCGGCGCAGCTGTTCGGCTATGCCAGCGGCGTGTACGACGCGCGCCCGGCGCTGAAGAAGGAACTGGAGCTGTTCATGGACAGCATCCTGCGTTCCGATCGCAGCGTGGTGGATCTGATCACCGCCGATCACACCTACATGAACGAGCAGATCGCCATGCTCTATGGCATCAACGACATCAAGGGCAATGGTTTCCGGCGCATCACCCTGAAGGATCCGAACCGTTTCGGCCTGCTGGGCAAGGGCGCGGTGCTGATGACCACCGCGAATCCGAACCGCACTGCCCCGGTGCTTCGCGGCGCCTGGATCATGGAACGGTTGCTGGGCACGCCGCCCGCCACGCCGCCGCCCAATGTGCCGGATCTGAACGATGCCCAAACCGGCAACAAGCCCGCCACCGTGCGTGAAAAGACCGAAATCCACCGTCGCAACAAGGCCTGCGCCAGCTGTCATGCCGTGATGGATCCGCTGGGCTTCGCGCTGGAGAACTTCGACACCGTGGGCGGCTTCCACTCCGTCGACGCGGCGACGCGCCAGCCCATCGACACCGCGGCGGTGATGCCCGATGGCACCAAGCTTTCGGGCCCGGCCGACCTGCATCAGGCGCTGGCCTCCCGCGGCGCCATGCTGGCGCAGACCATCACCGAGAAGCTGATGCAGTACGCGGTGGGACGCCACGTCGACTACCGGGACATGCCGGCGGTGCGGCGCATCGTGCGCGACGCCAAGGCCAGCAACTACACCTTCGAGTCCATCCTCTTCGGCGTCGTGAACAGCGACGCCTTCCGCCGTCGCGAGCCGGCGGCGGCGGCGCCGGTGGTCACTCGGACCGCGGCGCTGGTCGGCAACGGGGCTGCCGGCAACGCACCTGCGACAACTTCCGCGTCCCTCGTTTCGACCGCTCCGTAAGCTGGAGATCATGACCATGTTCATTAGCAAGAAGCATCTTTCCCGCCGGACAGTCCTCAAGGGCGCCGGTGCCGCGGTGGCACTGCCGCTGCTGGATGCGATGATCCCCGCGCACACGGCATGGGCGCAGACTGCGGCGGCGATCAAGCCCCGCGTCGCCTTCGTGTACATCCCGCACGGCGCCGTGGAAAAATTCTGGGTGCCGCAGGGCGCCGGCAAGGACTTCCAGTTCTCGCGCATCCTGAAGCCCATGGAAAGCGTGCGCGAGTACGTCACCGTGGTCAGCGGCCTGCGCAACAAGTCCGGCGAGCGGCAGAACCCGCCCCATGGCATCACCGAACAGACCTGGCTCACCTGCCAGGATCCGCAGGGCACCAGCTGGGGTCCCGAGGCGGGCATCTCCATGGACCAGGTGATCGCCAAGCAGATCGGGCAGGACACACCGCTGTCTTCACTCGAGTTGTGTGCGGAGCCGGGTGGCGCCACTTCCTACCGTGGCCCGAACCAGAGCCTCCCGCTGGAGGGCAACCCCCGCAAGGTGTTCTACGGCATGTTCGGCCCCGGCGACTCCAACACCGACCGCGTGGCGCGCCTGCATGCCACCGGCAGCCTGCTCGACTACGTGCTCGAATCCAGCAAGAGCCTGAATGGCCAGCTGGGCGCGGCCGATCGCGCGCTGGTCAGTGACTATCTGGACTCCGTACGCGAGGTCGAAGGCCGCGTGCAGAAGCTCATGGCCAAGGCCGATTCGCTGGGCACGCTGCCCGACGCGCCGCGCGGCACGCCGGATGATTTCTCCGAACTGGTCGATGTGCAGTTCGAAATGATGGCGCTGGCCTTCCAGACCGGACAGACGCGCGTGGCCACGCTGCGCATGATCAAGGAAGCCTCGATGCGCACCTTCCCGACGGTGAACGTCGACGAGGCCTTCCATCCGCTCTCGCATCACGGCGAAGACGCAGACAAGCAGGAAAAGCTGGCGCGCGTGCAGACCTACCAGATCGAGCGCCTGGCGAAGTTTGCCAAGCGCATGACCAGCATCAAGGAAGGCGCGGGCAACATGCTCGACAATTCCATGATCCTGTACGGGTCGAATCTCGGAAATTCCGACCTGCACAACTGCAGCCAGCTGCCGGAACTGCTGCTCGGCAAGGGCGGCGGCCTCAAGGGTGGCCAGCACATTGCGGCGCCCAAAGACACGCCGCACGCCAACATGCTGCTCACCATCGCGCAGCGTGCCGGCGTGAAGATCGAGAAATTCGGCGACGCCACCGGCACCTTCACCGAGGCTTAAGAACATGCGCAAGTGGGGGACCGTGACGGCTGCTGTGGCTGCTGCCGTTTTGTCGAGCGTGGCCAGCATAAGCCTGGCGAACAACGCGGATGAACCGCGCAAGCCTGATGGCAGCACACCGCTGCAGTGGGCGGTATTCAGCGGCGATCTGGCCGCGGCGCAGCGGCTGCTCAAGGAAGGCGCCGACCCCAGGGCCGTGAACAACTATGGCGTCGATGCCATGCAGCTGGCTGCCGACATCGCCGACACGAACCTGATCCAGGCGCTGCTGAAGGCAGGCGCGAATCCCAATTCGGCCAATCCGGATGGCGAGACCGCACTGCATCTGGTGGCGCGCAGCGGCAATGTCGAAGCGGCGAAGCTGCTGCTGAAGGCTGGCGCCAAGGTGGATGTGCGCGAGCGTTTCGGCGAGCAGACACCGCTGATGTGGGCCTCAGCGCGACGCCAGCCGCAGATGATGGAGCTGCTCATTTCCAAGGGCGCCGACATCAACGCGATTTCAGCCGTGCGTGATTACCAGCGCGTGGCCACGGCCGAAAGCCGCAGCAAGTCCATGGACCGTGGCGGCTTCACGCCATTGATGTATGCGGCGCGCGAGAACTGCCGCGCCTGCGTCGAGGTGCTGCTGAAGCACAAGGTCGATGTGAACTTGCCGGATCCCTCACGCGTGGTGCCTTTGTCCATCGCCATGCTCAATGGCAATTGGGACATCGCCAAACGACTGGTCGAGGCTGGCGCCGACGTGAACCAGTGGGACTGGTTCGGTCGCTCGCCGCTGCATGTGGCCATCACCAACATGGGCAGTGGCGGCAGCCGCAGCCCGATGGATCAGGATGAACCCAACAACACCACGGGCCGAGACCTGGTGAAGATGCTGGTGGAGCGCGGCGCGGATCCGAATCAGCAGCTGTACTACGGCGCGCAGTTCGGCTCTTCCGCCGATCGCGGCATGACACCCTTCCTGGCGGCCTGTGCTGCCGGCGACATCGAGTTCGTGAAGCTGCTGCTGGCGCATGGCGCCAATCCCAGGCTCGCAACGGCGGATGGGCGCAACGCCATCATCCTGGCCGCCTCGCGGGCAGGTGGTGGCCGCGGCGGTCGCGGTGGATTCGGTGCGCCTCCTGCCGCACCTGCAGGCGCAGGCGCTGCGGCTCGTCCTGCAGGTGCAGCCGGTGCCGCAGCTGGCGCTCCGGCGCCCGCTGCGGGCGGAGCCGCTGGGGCGGCAGGTGCTGCTCCCCGTGCCGCCGGGACGGCCAGAGCCGGCGCAGGTGGTGGTGGCATGCCTGCGGCGGGGGCCGCCCGCCCGGCCCGCGCTCCCAGCCCCACCATCGAACTGGTCGAGCTGCTGGCGCAGTCCGGTGCGGAAGTGAACATGATGTCCAAGCGCCACTTCCTGGCGCGCACGCGCGGTGGCACTGCGCTGCACTACGTGGTGCGCAATGGCGGCGACCAGGCGCTGATCCAGACGCTGCTCGACCTCGGCCTGGACATCAATGCCAAAGACGAAGACGGCCTGACAGGGCTCGACTACGCCATG
>DATNCK010000396.1:0-7635 GCA_035571575.1 Steroidobacteraceae bacterium
CGTGCCGGAGCTCCAGAAGAGCCTCGGGCTCACGAACCCCATGCAGGTGCCGAAGATCACCAAGATCACGGTCAACATGGGCGTCGGCGAAGCCGTCGCCGACAAGAAGGCGATGGACGGCGCGGTCGGCGACCTGACGAAGATCACTGGCCAGAAGCCGCAGGTCACCAAGTCGCGCAAGGCGATCGCGGCGTTCAAGCTGCGTGCCGGCGTGCCAGTGGGCTGCAGGGTCACGCTGCGTGGCGCGCGCATGTACGAATTCCTGGACCGGCTGATCACCATCGCGATGCCGCGCATCCGTGACTTCCGCGGCGTGTCGGCGCGCGCCTTCGACGGCCGCGGCAACTACACGCTGGGTGTGAAGGAACAGATCATCTTCCCCGAGATCCAGTACGACCAGATCGATCAGCTGCGTGGCATGGACATCACCATCACCACCACGGCCGAGACCAACGAGCAGGGCCGCGCACTGCTGGAAGCATTCAACTTCCCGTTCCGCAAGTAACGGGCAGCAGAGGAAAGACAATGGCCAAGACAAGCATGGTTCAACGCGAAAAGCACCGGGCAAAGACGGTGTTGAAGTACGCGGCGAAGCGCGCCGAACTCAAGGAGCTGATCCGCAGCCCGCGCACTTCGGACGAAGCCCGCGCCGAGGCGCAGGTGAAGTTGCAGAAGCAGCCGCGCGACGCGAGTCAGTCGCGCCATCGCAACCGCTGCGCGCTGACCGGCCGGCCGCGTGGTGTGTACCGCAAGTTCGGCCTGGCGCGGACCAAGATCCGCGAAGTGGCCAATCGCGGGGAGATCCCCGGGCTCGTGAAGTCGAGCTGGTAGGAGAGAGCCAAGCATGAGCATGACCGATCCAGTCGCCGATCTGCTGACCCGCATCCGCAACGGGCAGAGCGCCGGCAAGGCCAATGTCAGTCTCGATTCGTCGAAGATCAAGACGGCCATCGCACGCGTCCTGAAGGACGAGGGCTATGTCGCGGATTTCCATGTCGCCAGCGACACGGGCAAGCCGCGGCTGACCATCGACCTGAAGTACTACGACGGCCGGCCGGTGATCGACCGCCTCGAGCGCGTCAGCCGTCCGGGCCTGCGCATCTATCGCAGCAAGGACGAACTGCCCAAGGTGCTCGGTGGCATGGGAACGGTGATCGTCTCCACGCCGCAGGGTGTGATGACCGATCGTCAGGCCCGGGCCATCGGCCAGGGCGGCGAAGTGATCTGCATCGTGGCTTAAGGCAAGAAGACATGTCTCGCGTAGCAAAGAATCCGGTAAGTCTCCCGCAAGGTGTGACCGCTGCCATCGTCTCCAACGTGGTCACGATCAAAGGCGCGAAGGGTTCGCTGAACCTGCCGCTGGCCAATGACGTCACCGTCACGGAAAAGGACAAGGCCCTGCAGGTTGCCTTCGGCACCAGCGATGGAGCACGCATGCGCGCCGGTTCGATGCGCGCGCACCTGGCCAACATGGTCAGCGGCGTCACCAAGGGTTATGAGAAGAAGCTCGAGCTGGTGGGTGTCGGCTTCCGTGCCGCAGTGGCCGGCAAGTCGCTGAACCTCACCCTCGGTTTCTCGCATGCGGTGGTGTTCCCGATTCCCGAAGGAATCACCATCGAGGCGCCCACGCAGACGGAAATCGTCATCAAGGGCGTCGACAAGCAGCGCGTCGGCCAGGTTGCCGCGGACATCCGCGACCTGCGTCCGCCTGAACCCTACAAGGGCAAGGGCGTGAAGTACTCCGACGAGAAGATCACGTTGAAGGAAGGCAAGAAGAAGTAGCCCGAAGGTTTAAACATCATGTCTCTCACTTCAAAAGAACGTCGTCAGCGCCGCGCCTACAAGGGCCGGCTGCATATCCGCGAGCTGGGTGTTGCCCGCCTCACGGTGCATCGCACTCCGCGTCACATCTATGCACAGGTGTTCGACGCGGATGGCGCGAAGGTCCTCGCTTCCGCTTCCACCGTGCTGGATGAGGTGAGCAAGGAGCTGAAAGGCACAGGAAACGTGGACGCGGCCAAGGCCGTGGGCCGCGAGATTGCCGCGCGCGCCAAGGCGGCGGGCATCAGCAAGGTCGCATTCGATCGCTCCGGGTTCCGCTATCACGGTCGCGTCAAGGCACTGGCCGACGCGGCGCGCGAAGCCGGACTCGAGTTCTAACCCAGGCGGGAATGACAGATGGCACGAGTTGAAAGAAAAGATCAGCCGGCGGACGAGTTCACCGAGAAGCTCGTGGCGGTCAATCGCACTGCGAAGGTCGTCAAGGGCGGCCGGCAGTTCGGTTTCACCGCGCTCACCGTGGTGGGCGACGGCGGCGGTCGCGTGGGCTTCGGATTCGGCAAGGCGCGTGAAGTGCCGGTGGCGATTTCGAAGGCCATGGCCCATGCCCGCAAGAACCTTGTCCACGTGGCCCTGCGCAAGGACACGCTGCACTACGCAGTGCGTGGCACGCACGGCGCAACGCGCGTGCTGATGCAGCCGGCTTCCGACGGTACCGGCGTCATCGCCGGTGGCGCGATGCGCGCCGTGCTCGAATGTGTCGGCGTGCGCAATGTGCTGGCCAAGAGCTACGGCTCGCGCAACCCGATCAACGTGGTGCGCGCCACCATCAACGCGCTGTCGGCAGTGCGTTCGCCCGACCAGATTGCCGCCAAGCGCGGCAAGACGGTCGAAGACATCCTGGGATAAGTGCACATGGCCACCAAATCCGTACGTGTCACGCAGTTGAAGAGCACCTTCGGTGAGCTGCGCCACATCATCTCGTCCGTGAAGGGCCTGGGTCTGCGCCGCCGTCACCACTCGGTGCTGGTGGTCGATACCCCGGAGAACCGCGGCATGATCAATCGCGCAATCCACCTGCTGAAGGTGGAAGAGGCAAAGTGATGAAACTGAACACCATCAAGCCGGGCGAGGGCGCGAAGCGTTCGCGTCTGCGCGTGGGTCGCGGTGCTTCCGCCGGCCAGGGCAAGACCTGCGGCCGTGGCGTGAAGGGTCAGCGCGCGCGCAAGGGCGGCTACCACAAGGTCGGCTTCGAAGGCGGCCAGATGCCGCTGCAGCGCCGCCTGCCGAAGGTGGGTTTCCGTTCGAAGATCAAGGCCACGCGCGCCGAAGTGCGCCTGTCGGAGCTGAACGGCATCGACGCGGCGGTGATCGATCTGGAGGTACTGCGCAAGGCCGGCGTGGTCGATGTGTTTGCCGAGCAGGCCAAGGTGGTGCTGTCCGGTGAGATCAAGAAGGCCGTGACGCTGAAGGGCATCGGCGCCACCAAGGGCGCACGCGACGCCATCGCCAAGGCCGGCGGCAAGATCGAAGCCGCGGACGCGAAGTAAGGAACAAAGACCACAGTGGCCAATCCCGCAATGAACCCCACCGCTGCCCTCGGCGACGCCACCCGCGTCGGCGAGATCCGCACGCGCCTGGCGTTCCTGCTGGGCGCGCTGGTGGTCTATCGCATCGGCACCTTCATTCCGGTGCCGGGCATCGACCCCCAGCGCGTGGCCGCGTTCTTCAACGACCAGTCGGGCACCATTCTCGGCGTCGTGAACATGTTCTCCGGCGGCGCGCTGTCGCGACTGTCGATCTTCGCGATGGGCGTGATGCCCTACATCTCCGCGTCCATCATCATCCAGATGCTGTCGATGGTGGTGCCGTCGCTGATGGAACTGCGCAAGGAAGGCGAGTCCGGCCGGCGCAAGATCACGCAGATGACGCGCTACGGAACGGTGATCCTGGGCGTGTTCCAGTCGTTCGCCGCGGCGGTGACGTTGCAGGGCAACGGCATGGTGCTGACGCCGGGCTTCTTCGAGTGGCTGTTCCCGGCCACCGTGACCATGACCACCGGCACCATGTTCCTGATGTGGCTGGGTGAGCAGATCACCGAGCGCGGCATCGGCAACGGCATTTCGATGATCATCCTGGTGGGCATCATCGCGGGCCTGCCAGGCGCGGTGGGTCGCACCATCGAGCAGATCAACACCGGCGAAATGGCCGGCCCCGTGGCCATCGGCCTGCTGGCCGTGGTCGTCGGCGTTACCGCATTCTGCGTGTACGTGGAGCGTGCACAGCGCCGCATCACGGTGAACTACGCCAAGCGTCAGGTCGGCCGGCGCCTCATGGGCGGCCAGACCACGCACCTGCCGTTCAAGCTCAACATGGCCGGCGTCATTCCGCCGATCTTCGCCTCGAGCCTGCTGCTGTTCCCGGCGACCATCGCGAGCTTCCTGGGCGCGAACAGTGATTCGGCCGCCGGCAAGGTGCTGCAGCGGATCGCCGCGGCGCTGTCCTATGGTCAGCCGCTGCACATGGTGCTGTACGCAGCGCTGATCATCGGCTTCGCGTTCTTCTACACCGCGCTGGTGTTCAATTCGCGCGACACGGCCGAGAACCTGCAGAAGTCCGGCGCGTTCATCCCGGGCATCCGTCCGGGCAAGTACACGGGCGAGTACATCGACAAGGTGCTGACACGGCTGACGCTGTGGGGGGCGCTGTACATGACCGGCGTGTGCCTGATACCCGAGGTGCTGATGTCCTCGCAGGGCGTGCCGTTCCAGTTTGGCGGCACCTCGCTGCTGATCGTGGTCGTGGTGGTGATGGACTTCATCGCGCAGCTGCAGGCCCACGCCATGTCGCACCAGTATCCGGGTTTGATGAAGAAGGCCAACCTGCTGGGCGGCCGCAACGAGGGTGGCTGAAGCCGCCCCGTTGAGAAGTAGAGGAATTCGAAATGAAGGTACGTCCGTCGGTCAAGAAGATCTGCAAGAACTGCAAGATCGTGCGTCGCAAGCGCATCGTCTACGTGATCTGTTCCGAGACGCGTCACAAGCAGCGGCAAGGTTGAGCGGAGAGCATTAATGGCACGTATTGCCGGCATCAATATTCCGATGAACAAGCACGTGTGGGTGGGGCTGACGCACATCTACGGTGTGGGCCGCACTCGCTCCAAGGAGTGCTGCCAGCTCGCGGGTGTAAGTCCCACCACCAAGGTGAAGGACCTCACCGAGGCCGAAGTGGCCGCGCTGCGGTCGCAGATCGCCAAGTGGCTGGTCGAAGGCGACCTGCGCCGCGAGGTGTCGATGAACATCAAGCGCCTGATGGACCTGGGCACCTGGCGCGGCATGCGTCATCGCAAGGGTCTGCCGCTGCGCGGGCAGCGCACGCGTACCAACGCCCGTACCCGCAAGGGCCCGCGCAAGCAGGCCGTCAAGCTGAACGCGCCTCCGGGCAAGGCGTAAGGCTCAACGAGATTACCTAGAGGCAAACGAGCAAGATGGCCGACCAGAAGACCGCAGCCGCGAACGCTGCTGCAGCCGCGAAGAAACCCAAGAAGGCACGCAAGAACGTGCTGGACGGGATCGCGCACATCCACGCGTCGTTCAACAACACGATCATCACGATCACCGACCGGCAGGGCAACACGTTGTCCTGGGCCACTTCGGGTGGTTGCGGTTTCCGTGGCTCGCGCAAGAGCACGCCCTTTGCCGCGCAGGTGGCCGCCGAGAAGGCGGGCAATGCCGCGCAGGAGCATGGCCTGAAGAATGTGGAAGTGCGCGTCGGCGGTCCCGGCCCGGGTCGCGAGTCCGCGGTGCGCGCGCTGAATGGCTGTGGCTTGAAGATCACCAGCATCGAGGACGTGACGCCGATTCCGCACAACGGTTGCCGTCCGCCCAAGAAGCGTCGGGTCTGAGGTAGATATGGCACGTTATATTGGTCCCAAGTGCAAACTCTCGCGCCGCGAAGGCACCGACCTGTTCCTGAAGAGCGGGGCGAAGCCGCTCGAGAGCAAGTGCAAACTGCAGGTGCCGCCGGGCGGCATCAAGGGTGAGCGCCGCCAGCGCCTGTCCGATTACGGCACGCAGCTGCGCGAGAAGCAGAAGCTGCGCCGCATGTACGGCGTGCTCGAGCGGCAGTTCGCGAACTACTACACCGAAGCCGCGCGGCGCCAGGGCGCCACCGGCGAGAACCTGCTGAAGCTGCTCGAATGCCGTCTCGACAACGTCGTGTACCGCATGGGCTTCGCCGCCACGCGCGCCGAAGCGCGCCAGCTGGTGTCCCACAAGGGTGTGGAAGTGAACGGCGATGCCGTGACGATCGCGTCCTACCAGGTGAGAGCCGGTGACGTCGTGCAGATTCGCGAGAAGTCGCGCAAGCAGCTGCGTATCCAGAACGCGCTGACCGTGGCCTCGCAGGTAGGTTTCCCAGAGTGGCTGGAAGTCAACGAGAAAGAATTCCGCGGCACATTCAAGGCGGCCCCAAGCCGTGACGAAGTGCTCCCGGACATCAATGAAAATCTCGTTGTCGAGCTGTACTCGAAGTGATGGAGGTTTGATGCAATCCTCAGTGAACGAATTCCTGAAGCCCCGTGTTGTGAAGGTGCACCCGGTCGCGCCGCGCCAGGCGCGCGTGGTGATAGAGCCCTTCGAGCGCGGCTTCGGCCACACGCTGGGCAATGCCCTGCGGCGTGTGCTGCTGTCCTCGATGCCGGGAGCTGCGATCACCGAAGTGGAGATCGAAGGCGTGCTGCACGAATACACCAGCATCGAGGGCGTGCAGGAGGATGTCGTCGACATCCTGCTGAACCTCAAGGCTGTGGCGATCCGCATGCACTCGCGCGATTCTGCCGAGCTGCGCCTGAACAAGAAGGGCCCCGGCCCGGTGACGGCGGGCGACATCCAGGTGGATCACGACATCGAGATCGTGAACCCCGAGCTGGTGCTGGCGCATCTGACGCAGGCTGGCAGCCTGTCGATGACACTCAAGGTCGAGAAGGGCCGCGGTTATCGTCCGGCGGTACAGCGCGTGGCATTCGAAGAGGCTTCGCGCCCCATCGGCCGCCTGCAGCTGGATGCCTCGTTCAGCCCGGTGCGTCGCGTGACCTACGCGGTGGATTCGGCGCGCGTCGAACAGCGCACGGATCTGGACAAGCTGGTGCTCGACATCGAGACCAATGGCACCATCGACGCCGAAGAAGCCATCCGCCGCGCGGGCAGTATCCTGAAGGATCAGCTGTCGGTGTTCGTGGATCTGCAGGGCGAAGATGAAGCCGTCAGCAAGGTCGCGGAGATGCAGTTCGACCCGCTGCTGCTGCGTCCGGTGGACGAGCTGGAGCTCACGGTCCGCAGTGCCAACTGCCTGAAGGCCGAGAACATCCACTACATCGGCGATCTGGTGCAGCGAACGGAAGTGGAGCTGCTGCGCACCCCGAACCTCGGCAAGAAGTCGCTCACCGAGATCAAGGAAGTGCTGCAGGGCCACGGCCTGATGCTGGGCATGCGGCTGGAAGGCTGGCCGCCGGCCGGGCTGCGGCACGAAGATCGCGACGGAATCTAAAGAGAACTAGCCATGCGTCATAGACATTCCGGCCGCCAGCTGTCGCGCGTTGCGCCACATCGCCATGCGATGTTGCGCAACATGGCGGCCTCGCTGCTGCGACACGAGACCATCCGCACCACGGTGCCCAAGGCCAAGGAGCTGCGGCGCGTCGTGGAACCGCTCATCACCCTGGGCAAGATCGACACCGAGGCCAAGCGCCGCATCGCGTTCTCGCGGCTGCGCGATGCCGAAGTGGTGACCAAGCTGTTTGCCGACCTGGGGCCGCGCTTCAAGGCGCGCGCTGGCGGCTACACCCGCATCCTGCAC
>DATNCK010000397.1:0-5339 GCA_035571575.1 Steroidobacteraceae bacterium
TGGATCGGCCTGCTCTACTACTTCAACGTCGTGCAGATTCCGGGTCTCGCGGTAGCCGCTGCGGACAAGGGTGGTCCGGGAGGCGCTGGGGTATCCAAATACATCGCGCCACGCGCACTGCTGTGGTTCCGCTGGGCCGCCTTGGCCACCTGGCTGACTGGTGCATGGATCCTCGGTGCCAACTTCGTCAACGCCTTCACTTTCCAGCCTGGCTTTGTAGTCATTGGCATCGGTGCCTGGCTCGGCACGATCATGCTGTTCAACGTCTGGGCGCTGATCTGGCCGAACCAGAAGAAGATCCTGGGCATTGTCGCTGCCAGCGATGAGCAAAAAGCCAAGGCCCGCAAGGTGGCGATGCTGGCCTCGCGCACCAACTTCGTGTTGTCGATTCCGATGATCGCATGCATGGCCGGCCAGTCCCACGGCCTGCCGTTTTGAGCATGACGAACCCGGGCGGCGAACTGCCGCCCGATTTGTCGGCACAGGTCGCCCGCGCGCTGGCGGAAGACATCGGTACAGGGGATGTCACCGCTGCACTGATTCCCTCCGACACACTGGCGCGCGCCACGTTGATCACGCGCGAGCCGATGATCCTCTGCGGTTCCGCATGGCTGACGGAAACCTTCCACCAGCTCGATCCCCTGGTGAAGGTGGAATGGCATGCGCGTGAAGGCGAAGCGGTGAAGGCGGATGCTGTGCTGTGCGAGATCCGCGGCCGCGCGCGCTCCATTCTGACCGGCGAGCGCTGCGCGCTGAACTTTCTGCAGACCCTGTCGGGTACTGCGACAGTCACGCGCCGTTACGCCGATGTAGTAGCCGGCACACACTGCCGCATCCTCGATACTCGCAAGACCCTGCCCGGCCTGCGCCTGGCGCAGAAATACGCCGTGCGCTGCGGCGGGGGCCACAATTACCGTCTCGGCCTGTACGACTGTGTGCTGATCAAGGAAAACCACATCGTCGCGGCTGGCTCGATTCCGGCCGCCATCCGCGCCGCCCGACGCAACAGTCCCGGCATCCCCGTCGAGGTGGAAGTGGAGACGCTGCAGGAATTCCGCGTGGCGCTCAGCGAAGCACCCGACTACATCATGCTGGACGAGTTCATCCTCGATGACATGCGCATCGCCGTCGGCGAACGCGACGCTGCGAACAGCAAAGCGCTGATCGAGGCCTCAGGCAGCGTCGATCTGGATTCGCTGGCGAATGTCGCCGCAACAGGCGTGGATTTCGTGTCGATCGGGGCGCTGACCAAACACGTTCGGGCGATCGATCTTTCGCTGCGATTTCAGACTCTCTAGCTCGCTCACTGAGCGCGGGCGCTTCCCTACCGAACCCCCACACCATCGCGGCCTATTCAGGCCGAAGAATTGCACTTGGCAGCGCGGGTGTGTTGTGAGCGGGTTACCGCGCAAGTTCCAGCGCAACTGAGTTGTTCAGCAGCCCGTGAGATGTCCAGCGCTGGCTGTTCGCGGCGCGGTAACCCGCTCACAACACGCCCGCGCGGTCTATCGAAGCACTTCGTACGGAAACCCGACGACGAAGGTCAGGTGGGAACGGGAGCCTTTGAGAGCCGGCTCGGCTGCGCGATCCCGTACCCCTGCGCGTAGTCCACGCCCAGGCTGGCGAGCGTCTGGATGATCTCCTGATTCTCGGCAAACTCCGCGATCACCAGCTTGCCGGTCAGGTGCCCGATCTCGTTGATCGACCGCACCATCTCGCGATCGATGGGATCGGTGAGGATGCCGCGCACGAAGCTGCCGTCGATCTTCAGGTAGTCGACGGGGAAATGTTTCAGGTAACCGAACGATGACAGGCCGGTGCCGAAGTCATCCAGCGAGAATTTGCAGCCCAGCTCCTTCAGCGATTTGATGAAGCGGTTGGCCTGCGAGAAGCTGGCCACCGCCGCGGTTTCCGTGATCTCGAAGCAGATCTTCGAGGCATCCAGACCGCTCTTCTGGAACTGCTCGATGACGAAGGGCAGGAATTTGTCATCGCCCAGGCTCTGGCCGGAAAGGTTGATCGCGCACATCAGCAGGCGTTCGCGCTCATCGGCCTCCGACACCAGCCAGCGCAGCGTGTTTTCAAGCACCCAGCGGTCGATGGCCGGCGTGATGTTGTAGCGCTCGGCCGCCGCGATGAAATGGTCGGGCGAAATGATCTTGCCGGCCTCGTCGCGCATGCGCACCAGGATCTCGTAGTGCTCGCCCTCTTCCTTGGCCTGCAGCGGCATGATGGGCATGCGATACAGTTCGAAGCGACCCTCATCGAGCGCGGCACTGATGCGCGCGGCCCACTGGGTTTCGCGGCGGCGGCGCATCAGCTCGATGTCGTTCTCGGCGAAGCTGTGCACGCGATTGCGGCCCTGTTCTTTCGCCGCAGCGCAGGCACCTTCGGCGGCCGAGAGAATTGAAGCCACATCGTCGTTCTCGGCCGTGATGGGCACCACGCCCACGCTGGCCGAGAGCTTGAACACCCGGTCCTCCCACTCGAAGCGGAAGTTCTTCACCGTCTCGCGCATCACCTCGGCGATGCGCAGCGCATCGTCCAGTGTGCTGCTTTCGAGCAACACGCCGTATTCGTCTCCACCCAGCCGCGACAGCGTGTCACGCCAGCGGATCTTGGATTTCAGCAGCGCGCCGATCTGCCCCAGCAGCGTGTCACCCGCTGCATGGCCGCAGGAGTCGTTGATCATCTTGAACTGGTCGATGTCCAGGTGGCACAGCGAATAGGAGCCTTCCTGCGCGCGCGCGCTCTTCAGGCAGCGCTCGATGCGGTTCTCGAACTCACGGCGGTTGACGAGGCCGGTGAGCGGATCGTGACTGGCATGATAGGTGAGCTTGCGGTTCAACTCGCGGCTCTCGCTCACGTCATGGAATACCAGCACCGCCCCGCACACGCGCCCGCCGCCATCGCGGATGGGCGCGGCAGTGCTTTCCACATAGAGCTCGTTGCCATCACGGCGGATCATCAGCACCGGTCGCGCCGACTTCATGGGCCGCGTGCGGCGGATGGAACCGGTCAACGGATTCTCGAGCGGTTCGCAGGTTTCCTCGTGAAAAGCCCGGAACACCTCATCGATGCTGCGGCCCATGGCGTCTTCGAGGCGCCAGCCGGTGAGCGTTTCGGCCACGGGATTGATGTAGTCGATGACGGAGTCCGCGTCCGTGGTGATGACGCCATCGCCGATGGCCTGCAGCGTGATCTGCGCGGCTTCCTTCTCGCGGAACAGCGCTTCTTCATAGAGCTTGCGCTCGGTGATGTCCAGTTCGACACCCAGCAGTCTCTGCAGCCGGCCCTGTTTGTCGATGCGCCCCTTGGCGCGGCTGATCACCCAGCGGTATTCACCATTGCGATGACGCATGCGATGCACGCTTTCGAACAGCGGCACCGCGCCCGACACATGCTTGAACATCGCATCCTGCACGCGGGAAAGATCGTCCGGATGCACCATGCCGCGCCAGTCGACGATCTCGTCGGGACCGATGTCCTCGTAACCCATCATCGCCTTCCAGCGTGGCGACAGGTACAGATCGTTGGTGTCGAAATTGAAATCCCACAAGCCGTCGTTGGAAGCCGCATCGACCAGCGCATTGCGTTCTTCGATCTCGGCGAGCCGCGTGGCCGTCGCCAGGCGCTCCATGCCAGTGGCCAGGCTGGTGCCGATCAGCTTCAGCAGCAGCTGGTAGTTGACGTCCCAGGGGCCACGCTCGTTGTGGCGCACGACCGCCAGTACGCCGGCGGGCCGTTTCTGCATGTGCAGCGCCACCAGCAGCACGGACGAAAATCCCATCGATGCCAGCCGCGCGGCTTCCGCCGGCTCCTCGCGCGCGGGACGACTGGTGTCGCGATATTCCGTGAGCCGCAGATGATCGAAGCGCGAAGCGAGAAACGGCAGATTCGCCAGCTCTTCGCCTTCGAGCGTCGCAGGTCCCGCGGGCGTCGCCGGTTCAAGCTGGTTGGCGTCAGCGATCGTCGTGGTGACCTTCTCGAAGCGATCCGCGTTCGGATCGAGCAGAGCGAGGAATGCGCCATCAGCGCCAGTGGCACGGCAGAGGGTGTCGAGGCTTGCGCGGATGATGGCTTCGGAGCTTGTCGCCGCCATGTTCTGCAGGTCGACGGCGGCCTTGGTGCACTCGACATCGAGGCCCAGCCCTGAACCGGAACGGCCGGCAGCGAACGGACTGGCAAAGATGTCCGTGGCTCCGATATCAGCCGGTGAGACCCGGGTTGAGGACATTTCCCGATACTTCCTCTAAGTGACCACCAATGTTGCGCAATCCACTCCCCGACGGCCACGACCTGCAACACAGTTCACTTAAGGAAGGATTTTGTCACATTCTGTTAGATATCCGATACAACTTATTGCCGCTACTCATGTTTATGACGGGATTCGATGACCACCCGCCGATCTCCGGTGAGTCTTTCTATGATGTAGCGCGGCCTGCGCTTCACTTCCAGGTAGATCTTCGCGACATATTCCCCGACCACGCCCAGGCATAGCAGCTGCACGCCGCCCAGGGCGTAGATAGGCAGCGTAGTGGATGCCCAGCCCGGGACAGCCCGGTCGGTGAACAGGCGCACCCCTATCACCCATAGCGCCACCAGCGTCGACAGCACGAAGAGCATCGCGCCTCCGGCGGCGATCAACCGCAGCGGCACGGCGCTGAACGAGGTGATGCCATCGATGCCCAGTCCGACCATGCGCCCCAGTGGGTACTTGGTCTCGCCGGCCAGGCGCAGTTTACGGTCGTAGAACACGCGGGCCGAGCGGAAGCCCAGTTGCGGCACCAGCCCGCGCAGGAACAGGTTGGTTTCCGGGTATTGCGCCAGCGCATTCAGCGCCGCGCGGCCCAGCAATCTGAACTCGGCATGGTCGGGCACCACGTCGACGCCCAGCACACGCAGCAGTCCGTAGTAGCGCCGCGCCGACCAGCGCTTGAAAAAGGTGTCGTCCTTGCGGCTGCGGCGCACTCCGAACACCACTTCATTGCCTGCATTGAAGGCGTCGAGCATTTCTTCGATGACGGCGATGTCATCCTGCAGATCCGCGTCGAGGGAAATGACGGCATCGCCATCGGCAGTGAGCAATCCGGCCAGCAATGCATTCTGGTGACCACGATTGCGTGACAGCTTCACGCCGACCACCCGCGGATCGGCCGCGAGCCTCTCGATGATGTGCCAGGTGCCATCGCGGCTGCCGTCATCCACCAGCCAGAGATTGCCGGACGTGATCTTGCCGCGAGCCGCGAGATCTTCCAGCAGCGGCAACAGCTGACCCACTGTGGCGGTGAGGCCGGCCTCTTCGTTGTAGCAGGGCATGACGATGGACAGGCGCATCA
>DATNCK010000398.1:0-4127 GCA_035571575.1 Steroidobacteraceae bacterium
ATCCACCGTGATTTCGGCCGACGGCAGCGCGCCGAACAGGCACTGCGCGAAATGAACGGGACACTGGAGCAACGGGTCAGCGAGGGCACGGCGCTGGCAAGGGCACAGGCACAGCGTGCCGAGGCGCTGCTGGAGGCCGCGCCTGATCCGGTGGTCATCGTGGACCAGGCGGAAAAAATCGTGATCGTCAACGCACGAACCGAGGCCGTGTTCGGCTATCCGCGCGCGGAACTGCTCGGCAAGCCCGTGGAACTGCTGATGACGCAGCCGTCGAATTACGACAGTACCCGGGAACTGTCAGCCCGGCGCAAGGACGGCAGCGAGTTTGCCGTCGACATCAGCCGCAGCCCCCTGGCCACACCGGATGGAAGGCTGGTCATCAGCACGATGCGCGATGTGACCGAGCGCAAGCAGGCGGAGCGGCGCATCCGCGGACAGCTGGAGCATCTGGGCCTTCTGGATCACATCACGCGCGCCATCGGCGAGCGCCAGGATCTGAAGAGCATCTTCCAGGTGGTGGTGAGGAGTCTGGAAGAGAGTCTTCCGGTGGACTTCGGCAGCGTCTGCCTTTACGACGCGGCGACCAATGAGTTGACGGTCATCTCGGTCGGTCTGAAAAGCGCCGGGCTGGCGCATGAACTGACGATGGAGGAGAACGCAAGCATCGACGTGGACGCGAATGGCTTGTCGCGTTGCGTGCAGGGGCATCTGGTGTACGAGCCGGATATCGCGCAATCGGCCCCGCCCTTCCCGCAACGTCTCGCGCGCGGCGATCTGAGGTCGATGGTGCTGGCGCCATTGAAGTCCGAGAGTCGCGTCTTCGGCGTGCTGGTGGTGGCGAGGCGTGAGGCCGGTGCATTCGCGAGCGTGGAGTGCGAGTTCCTGCGGCAGCTCAGTGAGCACGTGGCACTGGCCGCGCAACAGGCGCAGCTCTACGGTTCACTGCAGCAGGCTTACGATGACCTGCGTCAGACGCAGGCGGCTGCGGTGCAGCAGGAGCGGCTGCGCGCGCTGGGTCAGATGGCCAGCGGCATTGCCCATGACATCAACAACGCGCTCTCGCCCGTATCCCTGTACACCGAGTCCATGCTGGAGACCGAGAAGAACCTGAGCGAACGCGGCCGTGCCCATCTGGAAACCATCCAGCGCGCGGTGCAGGACGTGGCGCAGACCGTGGCGCGCATGCGCGAGTTCTACCGTCAGCGCGAAGAGCTCGCACAGTTCGCGCCGGTGGATCTGAACCAGGTCACGCAGCAGGTGATGGATCTCACCAAGGTGCATTGGCGGGACATGGCGCAACGGCGCGGAGTCACCATCACTGTGGTGACCGATCTGGCGCAAGACCTTCCTGGCATCATGGGCGTGGAGAGCGAAATCCGCGAAGCGCTGACCAATCTCATCTTCAACGCCGTCGATGCCATGCCCGGCGGTGGCACGCTGACACTGCGAACGCGCCGCACACAGGGAACCTACGAGGCGGTGGCGATCGAGGTCATCGACACGGGCACGGGTATGGACGAAGCAACGCGACAGCGCTGCCTCGAACCTTTCTTCACCACCAAGGGCGAGCGCGGCACCGGCCTTGGGCTGGCCATGGTATTCGGAGCGGTGCAGCGCCATGGTGCCGATCTGGAGATCGACAGCACGCTGGGCGTCGGGACCACCATGCGACTGGTGTTTGCAGTGCGCAGTGGTGCGGCTGCCCTGGCCGACCAGCCGGCAGCACCCCGGAAGCTCAAGCGCCTGCGGCTGCTGCTGGTGGATGACGACCCCATACTGCTCAAGTCATTGCGCGATGCGCTGGAAAACGATGGCCATATCGTGGTTACGGCAAACGGCGGCGAAGCGGGCATCGCGGAATTCCGCGCTTCACTGCAGCGCGAAGAACGCTATGCCGCGGTCTTCACCGATCTGGGCATGCCCCACGTCGACGGTCGCAAGGTGTCAGCGATGGTGAAGGACGCCTCACCCGAGACGCCTGTCATCCTGCTGACTGGCTGGGGTCAGCGCATGGTGGCCGAGGGCGATATTCCACTGCATGTCGATCGCGTGCTGGCCAAGCCTCCAAAACTGCGTGAACTGCGCGATGCGCTCACGCAGCTGTGCGGCTAGGGCTGCGGCCAGAAGCGCGCCTGCAGGCGGGCGCCCATCCAGGTAGCCACGGGCCCGACCACGAAGTATGCAATGCGGAACCACAGCGGCATGACTTCGTGTGCGGTCAGGGTCATCAAGGTGACGGCCAGCAGCATCAGCAGCGCCAGTGCGGCTGCAGCCTGGCGCCGCACCCGTGTCGCGATGAAGGCGATGCCCATGACCAGGGGCATGGTGATAAACATCGCCGCAGGGTTGTAGGCCTCATCGGCAGACAGCCATGCGGCGGTCGCACGGTTCACCAGTGTTTCCACCACAGCGATCGCAAGCCAGGCCAGCATGGCGATGCCAAGCGTGGCGGGCCAGGCTGCGCGGGCGAGCCGCGCACGAATCCATATCGGTGCCGAGATGCAGGCCTGTCTGAGAATCCAGATGAAGGCTCTGTTGTTGCCGACCTTGCGCGAGCGCGCCGCGTATTCTTCCAGCAGGTCCCCGATCATTGGTTCACGGTCGTCGCGGCCGACCAGCAGCGAGAACAGCCATAGAACAACGGACAGGGCGCGATTTCGCATCATGTCACCTGCAGGCCCTTCAGACCGGCACTCATCTTCTGGACCACGTCGCGCATGTGGCGCAGTGCCTCCCGGCCGGCAGGAGTGAGATGGAAGTATCGTTTGGCGCGCCCGCCACGCTCTGCGGTGGGTTCTCCGGCCCATGAGCGGATGAATCCCTTGGACTCCAGGCGCGTCAGCGTGCTGTACACCGCGCCGATGGCCAGGTCGCGCCCCGTCACGCTGGCGATCTCCCTGAGCACGGTCATGCCGTAGGCATCCTCGCGCAGGCGCAGCACGGCCAGCAGCACGATGTGTTCCAGCGAGCCGAGACTTTCTGCAGATGCCGCCATTTCTACTGTATTGTAGAAGAAATGACGCAGCGAAGCCAGATCCTCATGAGCCGCATTCTGGTGGCCCTGCTCGTTTGCGCCGGATCCACCACAGTGAGGTACGCCATGGCCGCACAGCCCTCAACGACACCCTACGGCGAGAGAAATGCGCAGGCCCCTGCCCAGCTTGATCTGTTCTCCTTCATGGTGGGCAAATGGAAGGGCAATGCCAAAGTGCGGCTGCCACAAGGTGGCTTCGTCGATGTGCCGCTGACCTGGATCGGTCGCTACGTGCTCGATGGAACGGCCATCGCGGATGAATTCCACTCGACGGCGCCGGATGGCAGCCCTTTTCTCGGCATCAGCCTGCGGCAGTACGACGCGACGCGAAACGGATGGATCATCGACTATGTGAACGTGTCGAATTCCATCCTGCGGCGGCAGGTGAATGCACGATCTGGTTCAGTGCGTCGCGACAACGACGCCATCGTCGTGCTGTCGGAAGATGGGTCAATGCGCATCCGCGAGTTCTACCGCGCCATGGACGCCCGGCACTTCACATACAGCACCGATCTGTCGCGCGATGAAGGCAGGACCTGGGAGCCTCCCGCAATGGAGATCTCGATGGAACGCGTCGAATAATCGCTGCGGCTAGTCTCCCTGCATCGGCGCGTTGACATTCGGACCACCCGTCATCGGAGTGAGATTCTCGGGTTGGCGTTTTCGCTCGCTGAACTGGTCAATCGCTTCCTTGGTATTGGCGTCGAGCGCCCGCTTGGTCGACGCGCTGAGGCCCATGCGCTTCCATTCGCTGGCTGTTGCACACAGCTCGTTCTTCTTGCCTTCCCTGCGGCACCGAAAGCCCACGCGGGTCCGCAGCTCCGCCCATTGTCTGGCGCTGCCGCAGTAGACACGCGCCTCATTGCCTTCGCTGACGCGATGACAGACGGCATCTGCCGCGAGCGCGGGCGCGACCACGCAAAGCGCGCAGAAGAATGCATGAACGACCGAAAGCGCCTTCATCGCGACCTCCCTGCCGTATCCCGGTACCTTCCGATCTCCCTTAAGCTGCGGCGAAGGGCCTTCTACGCGCCTCGCAATGGCTTCAGTGCACCCGCCCAGGCTTCCACCTGGTCCAGCACCTGCGCCAGCG
>DATNCK010000399.1:0-5148 GCA_035571575.1 Steroidobacteraceae bacterium
ATTCAGCCTGCGCACGCACCACCTTCTCGGGGCCGTAGATGGGCATGGATACGGACCAGCCGGCAGGCCCGGCCGCGCCACCGGCACCGGGCTGGCCGCCATTGAGCGAGGTGGAGCCATTCACCACGTGCTGGTTTTCCACCAGGTTCAAGGTATCCACCAGCGCGATCAGGTCCTCATCGCGCGGGGCGCGTACGGTGAAGGTCTGCATGCATTCGGGACGTGGCATCAGATGGAAGCCCATCTTCGTGACCACGCCGTAGTTGCCCTGGCGGAAGAGTCCATCCACCCAGGGGCCGAAGCCCCAGCGGTTGTGCTGCCAGCTCTTGGAGTTCGGCAGCGCGCCCATGCCAGTGCGGATGATCTCGCCATTGGCCAGCACCACCTCCATGCCGCAATGCGCACCGAAGTGATCGCGGAAAGGCGACGCCGTCCAGCCACCACCGCCGTCGAGCGCGTTGCCGATGAGGCTGCCCCAGCCCGGGTCCGGTGGATCGATCCACACGTCCAGATTGTTCTTCGTGATGTGTTCGTAAAGGTCGAAGTAATTCACGCCCGGCTCGACCAGCGCATAGGCATTGCGCTCACTGACCTCGAGCACGCGGTTCATGCGCTTCAGGTCGAGCACCACGCTGCCGGAATACACCGGTGCGGATCCACCATAGGCGAGATTGCGACCGGTGGAGATGGCGTATAGCGGGATCTTGTACTGATTGGCCGTGCGTACAACGGCCTGCACTTCTTCCACGCTCGCAGGCGCAACCGCGCCGGAAGCCACGCGTTCCTCGGGTTCACCCCAGTAGGGCGAGTAGGCATCGCGATACAGCGCGACATCTTCAGGTGTGGTGAATACCCAGTCTGCGCCGACGGTCTGCTTCCAGGCGGCAATGGCGCGATTGAAATCGGCGGCGCTGACATTCGGTGGCGTGGCCATGTGCTTTTCTCAGGCCTTGCGAAGATGTTTGGGCCATACGCCGTAACGTCCCGGCGACAGGATGCCGTTCGGATCGACGGCGTCCTTGATGGTCTCGCGGAAGCGGCGCAGCGCGTGGTTGTTGTAGGAATACGTGCCCGCGCACAGATCCTGGAAGGCGGCCGGTGCTCGGTATTCAGCCCAGCCACGCTCCGCGGCCAGCTGCACCCACTTCACAAAGGCCGCGCGCATCTTGGCGTTCATCACTTTGTCGCGACCGATGGGGAACATGATCATGGCCACCATGGTGCGGTCCCAGTTGGTCATGAACACGGGCCCCTGGAAGCGCAGCGTGCCGCCCTCGGATACCGTCGGGAGATTGTCGCGGTAGAAGCGCGTGTATTCGAGCACGGCCTCGCCGGTGCGCGGGATGATGGGCGAGAAGCCGATGTGTCCACCGGGCGGCGCGGGGTTCGCCGGATTGCGACCGAGCATGGCGAAGGTGGATAGATCCGGCACGCCGAAGCTCACCTTGCGCACGCGATTCAACGTGGCTGCATCCAATGGCGTGCGGATCAGTTCTCCAGCGCTGAACCGCACATCGGCGATCTTCGCGAACTTCTCCTGTGCGTATTCCATCTGCGCGCGCACGACGCGCTCGGGCCCATAGATGGGCAGCTGCAGTGTCCACGTGGCGCCACCGGCTGGCGCGCCCAGCGGGCGTGGGCCGCCGAACAGCGAAGTGGAACCATTCACCACATGCTGGTTTTCCAGCAGGTTCATGATGTCGAGCAGCGGCACGATGTCTTCTTCGCGCGTGCCCTGCACGGTGGCCGTCTGCATCGCTTCGGGTCGCGGCATCAGATGGAAGCCCATCTTGGTGACGATGCCCATGTTGCCCTGACGGAACAGGCCATCCACCCAGGGACCGAAACCCCAGCGGTTGTGCTGCCAGCTCTTTGAGTTCGGCAGCGCGCCCATGCCGGTGCGCACCACTTCGCCACTGGCCAGCACCACTTCCATTCCGCAGTGCGCGCCGAAGTGATCGCGGAAGGGCGAGGCGGTCCAGCCGCCGCCGCCGTCGAGCGCATTGCCGATCACGCTGCCCCAGCCTGGATCGGGTGGGTCGATCCACACATCCACATTGTTCTTCGTGATGTGTTCGTACAGATCGAAGTAGCTGACGCCGGGTTCGACCAGTGCATAGGCATTGCGCTCGTTCACTTCGAGCACGCGGTTCATGCGTTTGAGGTCGAGCACCACGCTGCCGGAGTACACCGGCGCCGACCCGCCGTAGGCGAGGTTGCGGCCGGTGGAGATGGTGTACAGCGGAATCTTGAACTGATTCGCCGCGCGGACTACAGCCTGCACCTGCTCCAGTGAACTCGGTGCCACAGCGGCGGAGGCCTTGCGCTCTTCGGGTTCATCCCAGTAGGGCGAGTAGGCATCCCGATAGAGGGCTACGTCTTCATCCGAGGTGAATACCCACTCGGCGCCCACGGTCTGTTTCCAGGCGGCAATGGCGCGGTTGAAATCAGCGGCGCTGACATTGGGCGGCAACATGCGGACTCCGAGGGGAAACGGTAGACCTGGGTCAGGCGGCGGCGATGACCCAGGAGGTCAGCAGTTCCGAACCCTCAGGCAGGGATGGCTCCAGCGGCGCGAGACTGGGGCCCGGTCGACGCGCGGCGAACGCAGCGGGACGCGCCGCGATAGCGGCGGCTACCCGCACCGACCAACGCGGTCCTGCACGAGTCAGACTTGCGGCCGAAAGACCTGCCCGGTCACCACCTCGATGGATCGCATGTTCGACGCGACCGCTGGGCAACATCACGTGCTCGGCGTGAAACACCACACGGAGGCCCTGCTGCCAGGCGAGCTGCTCCAGACAGAACAGCGAGGAAGGCAGAGTCATGCCGGCAATGGGGGCAGGCGATTGCGCCCAAGCCGGTCGGATGGTCTCAAGCCACGCGGAAGTGATATCCCCTTCGCTTATCGAAAGAGTCGCCGAGGCGCGCGAACCCAGTCGTTGGGCAAAAGCACGCGAGTTTGCGTGCGAATCCGCGAATAACACTGCAAGCAGCGTCGGCAGAGGTGCGGCCACTGGCCCGGCGGTTCCTGGCTGAATCGCAGCGAGTGATGCAGAGCACCCGGCAATCTGCAGGAAAGAGCGTCTTGTTGTCATGCGTGGGCCCCCGTAGTGCTTGAGCCTCGCCGTGGGCACGCCTCGTGTCAAGCCAGCGCTGCCGCCTGACGAAAGGAGTGAATCCGCTGGAATCAATTCACGCTCTACTCGCACCGACACACATATATATAAAAGAAAGAGAACGGTGCGTGCGAAGCCGGTGGGCGTCCGCGACCGATGGGTGCGTCGAGTCAGGCAATCCGTTACTTGATTCTGCAACTCTCAATACGCGGCAGCTACATCGAGTATCGAGGTATCACGACATCGCACGCGGTGGCGAGTGTTGCCTTGTCACACCGCAAATCTGATGCGTTTGGACAGAAACTAGTTCATCCAACGGTCGCATCACGGTTGTATCATCGTCGCTCAAGCGCCCCAGACAGAGGGCGCGACAAATCACGTCAATCAGTTCGTATCTAGGGATGGACGAACGTTGGAAGAGCGTCATCAGCACGCCGCAGGGGTCCAGAGTGAAGACTCTGCCCTGAGCGCATTCATTCTCATGCTTTCATTTCTGGATCGACCCGCCGATCCAGCCCAGTTGCGACACATCCTCGGCAAGGGGTCGGCAGCACTCGACGCCGATGATCTCGTGCGCCTGGGAAAGAAACTCGATGTGCGCGCCCGCAAGATCACGGTGAAACGCGGTCAGCTGCACCGCTACCCGTTACCGGCCGTGGCGCGCCTGCAAAGCGGCGAATATCTCGTCCTGTTGCAGGCGAACGCCGAAAAGGTGCTGGTTTTCGCGAATGCGGATGAGCGGCCACGCTCGCTTCCGCGCGCCGAATTCGAGGGGAATTTCAGCGGCGAACTGGTATTGATGACCACCCGTGAACGCCTCGCCGGGGCCGTACGCTCCTTCGATGTCAGCTGGTTCATCCCGGCGCTGGTCAAGTACCGGCACATTCTGCGCGACGTGCTGATCGCTTCGTTCTTCCTGCAACTGCTGGGGCTCATCACGCCCCTGTTCTTCCAGGTCGTGATCGACAAGGTGCTGGTACACAAGGGCATTACCACGCTGGAGATCCTCGCGATCGGCCTATTGGTGGTGTCGCTGTTTGATGTGGCCATCGGTGGTCTGCGGACCTATCTGTTCGCTCATACCACCAGCCGCGTCGACGCAGAACTGGGGTCCAGGCTTTTCTCGCACCTGACACATCTGCCTATGGCCTACTTCCAGGCGCGACGTGTCGGTGATTCGGTGGCGCGCGTGAGACAGCTGGACACCATCCGCGAGTTTCTCACGTCCTCTGCACTGACGGTGGTACTCGATCTGTTCTTCGCCGTTGTGTTTCTCGCGGTGATGTATCTCTACAGTCCGAAGCTGCTGTTGATCGTGCTGATCTCATTGCCGTTGTACGCCGGCATCGTGTTGGCGGTGGCGCCACATCTGCGACGCCGACTCGATGAAAAATTCGCGCGTGGAGCGGAAAACCAGTCCTTTCTGGTCGAAAGCGTTACCGGTGTCGAAACGCTCAAAGCCATGGCCGTCGAGCCGCAGATGCAGGCCCGATGGGAGCAGCAACTGGCCGGCTATGTGAAAACCGGCTTTCAGGCTTCCATGCTGGCCAATTGGGGTCGGCAGTCCATCGAGCTGGTGCAGAAACTCTCCACCGTCGCATTGCTGTATTTCGGAGCGAAGTACGTGATCGGCGGAGATCTTTCCGTGGGTGAACTGGTGGCATTCAACATGTTGGCTGGCCAGGCGGCCGGTCCGATCCTGCGGCTGGCACAGCTGGCACAAGACTTCCAGCAGGCGCGAATTGCGGTGGATCGACTGGGTGACATCCTGAACTCCCCCACCGAGCCGCAGACCAGTGCCTCCCGCGCCAGCCTGCCGGCGATACGCGGCCAGGTTCAATTCGAGCACATCAGTTTCCGCTATCGGCCGGACCGTCCCGAGGTGCTGCATGACGTGGATCTGCAGATTGCCCCCGGTGAAGTTGTAGGTATCGTGGGGCCGTCGGGTTCCGGCAAATCCACGTTGGCGAAACTGATCCAGCGCCTGCACACGCCCGAGCGTGGTCGCGTGCTGATCGATGGCGTCGAT
>DATNCK010000400.1:0-7143 GCA_035571575.1 Steroidobacteraceae bacterium
GTTGGTGCTGCCCACGCCGCAGCATCCAACCAGGGCTGCAATCTGCGCGTGTATGCCCGCGCACCGCCCTGGCTACGCAGTTGCGTGTCGATGACGCCACGCAGAGCGCGATCCTGGGGCAGCATCACGGCCTTGCCTGCCGGCACCCAGCGACTGCGCACCTGCACTGCGCACAGGCCCTGCCCGCGCCGCTGTTGCAGCATCGCCTCCATGCCGTCGGTGACCATGACATCGGCGCGACCCGCAAGGATTTCGTCGAACACGCCCGCATTGCCGGGATGCACCGTCAATGAGGCATGCGGAAACTGCGCTCGCACGAAGGCTTCATTGGTGCCGCCCGGATTGACGATCAGCCGCACAGCAGGTGCATTGATTTCATCGCGCGTGTCATAGCGTCTCTCTTCGCCGCAACGCACGACAGGCTGCTTGGCGTCACGCAGATAGCTGCCGGAGAAATAAGCAAAGCGGCGCCGCTCGGGTGTATCGGAGATGCCGCCGATGGCGATGTCGAAGCGCCCTGCTTCGGCATCCTGCTGCAGATTGCGCCAGGTGGTCGGTACAAACTCGACGCGCAGCCCAAGGCCAATTGCCAGCTCTCGTGCCAGCGCTACATCAGCGCCAGCATAGCGATCATGCGCATCGCGGACCGAGTACGGCGCGTAATCACCGGTGGTGCCAACTCGCAGCACGCCGTTGTGCTGGATCTGCGGCCATGAAGGCGCAGGCGACTGCGCTGTTGCCGCAGTGGCGCACAGCGCGAGTAACGAACCGAGAAGAAATTGGTGGAGCGGAAGGGGATCGAACCCTCGACCTTCGCATTGCGAACGCGACGCTCTCCCAACTGAGCTACCGCCCCACGCCATGAGGGGGCGCATGCTAAATGATTGATTGGTAAAGAGGCAAGCGCTACTGACCATGGGGCTGTGCGGCAGCAGCTTGGGCTGCACGCGCCGCCTGCGCTGCCTTTGCACCCTGCGCGCGACCCACCAGGTAGGCGCGCACGGATTCTGCGTCGGCGGGGGTCAGGGCCTTCGCAAAAGACACCATGCCGTTCTGCGCGCGCACGCCATCGAGCACCACTTGTTTGAATGCGACATCCGTCGTCAGCGCGGGGCTGTAGCGCAGATCAGGAAACATGCCTCGCGACAGGCCATCGGTACCGTGGCAGGTGCTGCAAAAGCGGCCGTAGACCTCTTCACCGTGCTTGAGCGTCTCGGGGCTGCCGAAGGCAGTGGGTGGATTGAGCACCGGATCGGGGAATGGCACAGCCTGTGGCAACTTCGCAGTACCGCCCATCTTGTAGACCAGCAACCGCGAATAGTTGGGCGCGTAGTAGTTGCCGGTCTGCCGGAAGCCGGCGACCACGGCCACGTACTGCTCTCCTTCCAGCGCATAGCTGATGGGTCCTGCCATGGTGCCGGTCTGCGTATCGGTGGACCAGAGTTTCGCGCCGGTGTCGGCGCGATAAGCCGCGAACTGATTTTCCGAGTTGCCGGCGAACACCAGGCCACCCGCCGTACTCAACGCACCGCCGCTGCGACCGCTGCCCAGCGGTGCACGCCAGGCTTCCTTCTTCTGTACCGGATCCCAGGCCAGGAGGAAGCCCTCATTCACCGGCGGCTTCTTCACCTTGCGCATGAATTCCTGATTGCCGGCGAAGCTGATCGACAGCTTCTGGCCCATGGGGTTGTCGTCTTCATGGGTCGCGACGAAGGCATAGCTGCTCTGGTTCGCCGGGATATAGACCAGTCCGGTCTTCGGACTGAACGAGATGGGCTGCCAGTTGTGCGCGCCACCGTAGTAGGGGCTGACCAGCGCACCCTTGCCTGTCTTGCTGTAGTTGGCCTCGAGCGTCGGGATGGGGCGACCGGTTTTCTTGTCGATGCCTTTGGCCCAATTGATGCCCGGGACATAGGCATCGGCCGACAGCAGCTCGCCGCTCTTCGCGTCGAGCACGTAGAAGAAGCCGTTCTTCGGCGCCTGCATCACCACATGGCGATTCGCGCCGTTGATTGTCAGATCTGCCGTCATCAGCGGCGAGGTGTTGTCGTAGTCCCAGCTTTCATTGGGCGTGGCCTGGTAATGCCAGATGTACTTGCCGGTGTTTACGTCCAGCGCCACCACCGAAGACAGGTACAGCTGATCGCCACCGCCGGGTGAACGGATCTGTGACGGCCAGGGCGCTCCATTGCCGGTGCCCACATACACATAGTCGGTGGCCGGGTCGTAGACGATGCCATCCCAGGGCGCACCGCCGCCGCCGGTCTTCCACCATTCACCGCTCCAGGTTTTTGCGGCAGTGGCCAGCTCGGGCTGCTCGAAGGGCTTCGATGGATCGCCTGGCACCACGTACCAGCGCCAGTCCAGCTTGCCGGTTTCCGCATCGTAGGCTGAGAGGTAACCACGCTGACTGAACTCGGAGCCGCCCTGCCCGATGAGCACCTTGCCCTTGGCGATGCGCGGCGCGCCGGTGATGGCATAAGGCTGGCCTGGTTCGATGGTGGAAATGTCCCACACCACTCTGCCGGTGGCCGCATCGAGAGCGATGAGTCGTGCATCGACCGTCGCGAGATAGACCTTGCCGTTCCACGCGGCGACGCCACGATTCACCACATCGCAGCAGGCATTCACGGCCCATTCACCGGGTACCTTGGGATCGAACTTCCACAGCTCCTTGCCGCTTCTGGCATCGAAGGCGTACAGCTTGCTCCATGCCGTGGTCACGTAGATGGCGCCATCGATCATCAGCGGCGTGGATTCCTGGCCGCGGCGCGTATCAAAATCCGCGAACCAGGCCAGTCCCAGCTGCGTGACATTGTCGGTGTTCACCTTGTCGAGCGGACTGAAGCGCTGCTCGCTGTAGTCACGACCGTGGGACATCCACTGTCCGGCATTGGCTGTGTCGCTGGCCGCCAGCAATCGGTCTGCGCTGACCTGCGCGGCAGGTGCCGTGGCAGCCGCAGGTTCGGGCGCCTTGCGCGCGCAGCCGGCCATGGTGATCAAGGCCAGTCCTGCGACCAGCAAGTGTCGGCTACCCATCGCGCCCCCGAAATCGAATGGTTGTGCGCTATTGTGTTCCGGCACCGATCAAAACTCTACCAGCGCACCAACGCATGTACTACGAACCCGGCCGAACACCGCACGGACTGCCTTTCAATCCCTTCAAGGCCTGCATCGTGCCGCGGCCCATCGGCTGGATCTCCACCACCAGTGCTGCCGGCATCGACAATCTGGCGCCATTCAGCCAGTTCCAGATGATCAGCTACGACCCTCCGACCTTGATGTTCAGCGCCAACCAGAATGCGCGCGGTGAACGCAAACACACGGTGCGCAATGCCATCGCCACGGGCGAGTTCGTCTGGAACATGGCAACCTGGTCGTTGCGCGAGGCTGTCAACCTGAGCTCCGAGGAACTGCCCGATGCGGCAGATGAGTTCGAGCACGCGAATCTGTCGAAGGTACCGTCCCGACTGGTGCGGCCGCCACGCGTCGCGGCTTCGCCGGTGCACTTTGAATGTCGGCTGCTGACCACCTTGAATCTGCCCGGCAACACGCCTGTTGGCACTGTGGATATCATCTTCGGCACGGTGGTAGCCGTGCATATCGCCGATGAAGTCCTGCGCGCCGACGGCCGGCTCGACATGGAGCGCATCCGCCCGCTGGCACGCATGGGCTATCACGACTACACCAGTGTGGAACAGGTGTTCACCATGGCACCGCGGGGATCACCCGCACGGTTCGCGGGCCTTGAAGGATCGCCGGAGAAGATGGCTGAGGTGCTGCGCAAGCTGTGAGCAGCGCAGAATCTTCCCAATTTGCCCCTGCGTCCTTCGCGCGCCTATTTTCCCAGCAGACGCCGCGCCGCCTTCAGCTCCGCCAGTCGCGCGCGATCCAGTGTCGGATAGTGCAGATCCATGGCCGCCAGCGTGTCATTGATCACCTGTGACATCAGCAATCTGGCGTTCTTCTTGTCGTCCGCTGGAATCACATACCACGGCGAATCTGTCGTGCTGGTCGCCGACATTGCCTGCTCATAGGCGCGCATGTAGGCATCCCAGTGGCTCCGCTCGTCGACATCGGCGCGGCTGAATTTCCAGTTCTTCTCCGGCTCGTCGATGCGAGCCAGAAAGCGGCGACGCTGCTCCTCCGGCGAGACATGCAGGAAGAACTTCACGATGCGCGTGCCATTTCGATGCAGATGCGCCTCATGCTGGCGGATCGAACGCAGCCGGTCGTCCCAGAATTCCTTTGAGTCGGCATCACCCACTGGCAGCCGCTGCGCCCTGAGATATTCAGGGTGCACACGCACCACCAGAACTTCCTCGTAGTAGGAACGATTGAAGATGCCGATGCGGCCGCGCTCCGGCAGGCGCACCGCGGTGCGCCACAGGAAGTCATGGTCCAGCTCTTCGGTGCTGGGCTGCTTGAAGCTCGAAACCTGACAACCCTGCGGATTGACGCCCGACATCACATGCTTGATGGCGCCGTCCTTGCCGGCGGCATCCATGGCCTGGAAGATCAGCAGCAAGGCGTACCGATCGTCGGCGTACAGCACATCCTGCAGTTCGCTGGTGCGTTTCACCTGACGCAGGAGCATGTCGGCCGCTTCATCGTCGTTGCGATACAGCGGCGGAACATCGGTCGGGCAGTGCTTCAGCTGCAGCTTGCGATCCGGCTTGACGCGATACGGCTTGGTGGCAAGTTTCTTCATGACGATTTACCGATAACGCCCTGCCGGCAGCATAGCCGAAGTGATCTATAATCCCCTCCGCCGACACCAAAACGAGTGATCGCGGGGGACAGCATGGGATACGAGCGTCTGGAATCGCGGCTTGCAGCCGCAGTGGGCATCATTCTGCTGGGCGCCCTGGGCGCCTGTTCGAAGCAAGGTAACGAGCCTGCCGCCAACGCGGCGAGCACCGTAGTCGGCAAGGCTGATGTCGATGGCGCACGCATAGCCAATGCCGACAGCGAGCCCGGTTCGTGGATGAGCCATGGCCGCACCTACTCCGAGCAGCGCTACAGCCCGCTGACACAAATCACCAAGGACAATGTCGGCAAACTCGGCCTCGCCTGGTTCGCGGACATGGATACCAATCGCGGCCAGGAAGCCACGCCCATCGTGGTCGATGGCGTCATCTATGTTTCCACGGCGTGGAGCAAGGTCAAAGCCTACGAGGCGAAAACCGGCAAGCCATTGTGGAACTTCGATCCCGAAGTGCCAGGTCAGTTCGGCGTGAACGCCTGCTGCGACGTGGTGAATCGCGGGGTGGCCGTGTGGAAGGGCAAGGTATTCGTCGGCACCATCGACGGCCGGCTCATCGCACTCGACTCGGCCACGGGCAAGAAGCTCTGGGATGTGGTCACCGTCGACCAGACCAAGCCCTACACCATCACCGGCGCGCCGCGTGTGATCAAAGGCAAGGTGCTCATCGGCAATGGTGGCGCCGAACTGGGCGTGCGCGGCTACATCACCGCCTACGACCCCGACAGCGGCAAGCAGATCTGGCGCTTCTACACCGTGCCCGGCAATCCCAAGGATGGTCCGGACAATGCGCCCTCTGATGCGGCATTTGCCAAGGTCGCTGGATCCACCTGGTTCGGCGAGTATTGGAAGATGGGTGGCGGCGGTACCGTATGGGATTCGATGTCCTATGACCCGGGCCTCGATCTGCTCTACATCGGCGTGGGCAATGGCAGCCCGTGGAACCGCGCGCTGCGCAGCAACGGCAAGGGCGACAACCTGTTCCTCTCGTCCATCGTCGCGCTCAAGCCCGATACCGGCGAGTACGTGTGGCATTACCAGTCCACCAACGGCGAGAGCTGGGATCACACCGCCACGCAGCAGATCATCATTGCGGATCTGACCATCGACGGCGCCAAGCGGCATGTGCTGATGCAGGCGCCCAAGAATGGCTTCTTCTATGTGATCGATGCGGCCACCGGCCAGCTGATCTCGGCGAAGAATTTCACCGACGTGGCCTGGGCCACCGGTGTGGATCTCAAGACCGGCCGCCCCATCGAGACCAAGGAAGCCCGTTATGAAGTGACCGGCAAGCCATTCCTGTCGAAGCAGAATCCCAATGGCGCACACACCTGGCACTCGATGGCATTCAGCCCACAGACGGGCCTGGTGTATCTGCCCATCCATGGCACGCCGTTCATGTACGCCGCGCCAAAGAGCTTCGGTCCGCGGCCGCTGACGCAGAACGTGGGCGCGGATTTCTCCGGCAATGCGGCGCTCGATCCGAAGAAGGTGCTGGATGAAACCTACGGCCGCCTCATCGCCTGGGATCCGGTGAACCAGAAAGAAGTGTGGCGCGTGGAGCGCGCCGGGCAGGCCAATGGCGGCGCGCTCGCCACCGCGGGCGGCCTGGTGTTCCAGGGCACGGGCTCGGGTCAGTTCACCGCGCTCGACGCGACCAATGGCAAGGAGCTGTGGTCCGCACCGGTACAGACCGGCATCGTCGCCGCGCCGATCACGTACTCGATCGATGGCGAGCAGTACGTGGCCATCATGGCGGGCAGCGGCAGCTCCTGGGCACTGATCGGCGGCGACACGAACATGAAGGGCTTCCTGCAGCGGAACATCTCGCGCCTGCTGGTGTACAAGCTGGGCGGCACCGTGCAGTTGCCGCCGGCACCGGAGGTGCAACCGCTGCCGATGAATCCGCCACCAGCCACGGCTGCCGCGGACGTGGTGGCGAAAGGTGGCGATCTGTATGGCGCGTATTGCAGCAGCTGCCACGGCCCGGCCGCCATCCAGGTCGGCATCCTGCCGGACCTGCGCCGCACGCCATACCTGCAGACCGAAGAAACCTTCGCATCCGTGGTGCTGGGCGGCGAACGCCAGGCGCATGGCATGGCGAACTTCTCCAGCGTGCTGAAGCCCGCCGATGTGCAAGCCATCCGCGCGTTTGTCGTGCTGAGGTCGAACCAGGACAAGCCGGCAGCCGCCGGAGCCGCGCCGGCACGCTGAAGCGCGCTGGGTCGAGGGGTCGCCAGCCAGCCCGGCAAGCTGGCGGCCCGCGGCAGCGCCTTCGTTCGCCATTCCTCGGGCGGCTGTAGGATCATGGCGCGCACATGAACGACCCGACTCGCCACGCGCAGGCGCTGACCGCCCGCGATTTGTCCGTACTGTGG
>DATNCK010000401.1:0-12716 GCA_035571575.1 Steroidobacteraceae bacterium
GATCGAAGAGGCTGGGTGCAATGGCGGTGTATCCCTGCGCCGCAAAATCTTCCGTCACTTTGCGGATATGAGAATTCACGCCGAAGATTTCCTGCAGCACCACGATGGCGCCGCGCGGCGCGGCGTCCGGCGCCACCAGCCAGGCATCGAATTCGTGGCCGTCGCGGGCCATCAGCCGCATGAACTCGCCCTTCACGCGGCGCGTTCCACAATCGCCGTCACGCCCATGCCGCCCGCCGTGCACACGGAGATCAGGCCGCGTCTGGCCTGCGGCAGTTCTTCGAACAGCTTGGCAGCCACGGCCAGGATGCGCGCGCCAGTGGCAGCAAACGGATGCCCCACCGCGATGCTGCTGCCCTTGAGGTTGAGCTTGCTCCGATCGATGCCGCCCAGCGGGGTATCGCGATACAGTCGCTCTCGACAGTACTGCGCCGACTCCCATGCCTTCAACGTGCACAGCACCTGCGCGGCGAAAGCCTCGTGGATTTCGTAGAAGTCGAAATCCTGCAGCGAAAGATTCGCGTCGCGGAGCATTTCAGACACCGCGTAGGCCGGCGCCATCAGCAGGCCTTCTTTTCCGCTCGCAAAATCCACTGCCCAGGTCTTGCCGTAGGTGAGCAGGGCTTTGACGGGCAAATTGTTCTTCTTCGCCCAGTCTTCGCTGGCCAGAAGCACTGCGGCTGCGCCGTCTGTGAGCGGGGTGCTGTTGCCCGCCGTCAGCGTGCCTGCCGAACTGGTGTCGAACACGGTGCGCAGCTTGGCGAGCTTCTCGGCCGAGGAGTCGGCACGCACATTGTTGTCGCTCTCCAGCCCGGAGAACGGCACGACCAGATCCTTCATGAAACCCGACTGCCAGGCCGCGGCGGCCTTGCGATGGCTTTCCGCGGCCAGTTCATCCTGTGCCTGCCGGCTGATCTGCCAGGTTTTTGCCATGAGCTCGCAGCTCTGTCCCATGGAGAGCCCGGTGCGCGGTTCCACCACGCCCGGCGTCACCGGCTTCAGATGCCGCGGGCGCAGACCGAACCAGGGCTTCAGGCGCTGCATGAAGGTCCGGCCGCGATAGCTCGCGAACAGCAGTTCGCGATATTCGGCCGGAAAAACCACCGGCACATCGCTGATGGTGTCCACGCCGCCGGCGATGCCCGAGTCGATCTGGCCGAGTGCAATCTTGTTGCCGATCAATATGGCCGCCTCGAGGCTGGTGCCGCAGGCGCGCTGGAGGTCGAGCCCCGGCGTCTGAGGATCGAGGCCCGAGGAAAGCACGCTCTCGCGCACCAGGTTGAAGTCCTTCGAGTGCTTGAGCACCGCGCCGGCGATCACGTCGCCCAGGCGCTTGCCGCCCAGCTGGTACCGGTCGACCACGCCGCGCAGTGCGGCGGTGAGCATTTCCTGGTTGCCGGCGCGCGCATAGGCGCCGTGGGCGCGCGCGAACGGAATGCGAACGCCACCGACTATGGCGACGCGCCTGACCTGGTTTCCAACCAACATATCCTGCTCCTCGAGGCAAGCCCGCAGCGCCCGGTAGCATGCCACTAAATGATTGACCGTGTAGACTTCGCCGCCTTATGCGGCGCGCCATGGATCAAGTGTTCGAGCGGCGCCTGGGATCGCTGGTCAATGCCCGCGAACCGCGGGTGTTGCAGAACGGCCTGAAGGGGGTCGAACGCGAGAGCCTGCGCGTGCATGACGACGGCCATATCGCGCATACCCCGCATCCGGCCGCCCTGGGTTCGGCGCTGGCGAACGAACACATCACCACGGATTTCTCCGAGGCGCTGATCGAACTGGTCACGCCTCCGTTTTCGACCAGCTGGCAGCTGCTGCAATATCTCTGCGACCTGCATCAGTTCGTATACCGCCATCTGGGCGACGAGCTGCTTTGGGCCACTTCCATGCCCTGTCCACTGAAGGATGATGGCGACGTGCCGACGGCCTGGTATGGCAAGTCGCATGTGGGGCAGATGAAGCGCGTGTATCGCGAAGGGTTGCGACACCGTTACGGCGCGCTGATGCAGGCCATTTCCGGCGTGCACTTCAACTATTCCTTCCCGACCTTGTTCTGGGAGGTGTATGCCATGCGCGAGCAGGGCGAGAACACCCAGGATTTCCGCTCCTCCAGCTACTTCGACCTGCTGCGCAATTACCGCCGCATGGGCTGGATGGTGCTGTATCTGTTTGGCACCTCGCCGGTGGTGGGTCGCGACTTTCTGGGCGACGACATGTCGGGCCTCGCCATGCTCGATGGGCTCACCGCCTACGCGCCGCATGCGACCTCGCTGCGCATGAGCGATCTGGGCTACCGCAATCGCGATCAGGCTGGTGTCAGCGTGTCGGCCAACAGCCTCGCCGACTATGTGCGCGATCTGCGCCATGCCATCACGACACCACATCCGGCTTACCAGAAGATGGGTCTGAAGGATGCACGGGGGCAGTGGCTGCAGCTGAACACCAATGTGCTGCAGATCGAGAACGAGTTCTACAGCGCCATCCGTCCCAAGCGCGTGACGCGTTCCGGCGAGAGTCCCAGCGCGGCACTGCTGCGTGGTGGCGTTGAATACGTCGAAATGCGCGCACTCGATGTAAGTGCATTCGACCCGGTCGGCGTCAACCAGACCAAGCTGCGTTTTCTCGAGGCTTTCGCCGCGCTGTGTGTGCTGCGCGGCAGCCCGCCCATCGATGCCCGCGAGCAGATCGCCATCGATGACAATTTCCTGAAGGTGGCACGTCGTGGACGTGAGCCGGGACTCGAACTCGAGCGCGACGGTCGTCCTCTGTCGCTCACCAGCTGGGCTGCGGAAATACTCGATTCGATGACGGGTATCTGCGAGCTGCTCGACCACGGGGATGCAACGCGTCCGTACACGGCGGCGCTGCGAGCGCAGCAGGACAAGCTCGACGACGTGGCCAGAACGCCGTCGGCCAGGCTGCTGCGCGAACTGCAGAGCACCGGAGAAAGCTTCTTCGCCATGGCACTGCGCATGTCGCGCCTGCACCGCGACTACTTTCTGTCGCTGGCGGCGCCGCCCGCCGGCCGACTGGCGGAATTCGAAGTGGAAGCGCAGGAATCGCTGGCGCGGCAGACCGCCATCGAAGCCGCAGATGCGGGCAGTTTCGAAAGCTATCTCGCGCGGTATTTCGCCGCCGCTGCGCGCTGACGCCTTGCCGCGGCGGTCGCCGCCAGCAGGCCCAGTGCGCAGAGAGCCATCTCGGACAGCGCGCCGCCACCACCGCTGCCACCATTGCTGCCCGCCGAACTGCCGGATCCCGCTGGCGCCGATGTCATCGTGACGTTGATCGTCTGCTGCAGCTGATTGTCGGCGGCCTGCAGTTCTGGCGCAGATGCCGAGGCCTGTGAACTGATCGCAAGGCTGCCAGCGGAATCGGCGCGCAATATGAGCGTTGCGCTCATCCGGGCGCCGATGACAAGTGGCTGTGGACCGCAGGTCAGTCCGGCGGTGACCGCCGCGCAGACCACGCCCTCGCTGGTCTGTTGCAGCAGCGTCAGCCCCGCTGGCAGCGTCACGTTGATGCGTGCATCGGTGACATCGGCCGGGCCGAGGTTCTGCAGCGTGAGCACTGCTGAAACACTGTCGCCGACGATGGCGGTGTTGCGGTCGAGCGTGCCGCTCAGCGCCAGATCGGCGCCTTGCTCGATCCGCAGCGGCAGGCTGCGTGTGTTGTTGGTGCTGAGGCCATCATTGCTGGCCGTGATCCGCAATTGAACATTGGGCCTGCCGGCAGTCGCCGACAGCACCCGGAAGGTCACCGACTGCGCGGCGCCCGGCGCCAGATCTCCCAGCGCACAATCCGCGATCTGCCCCGCGATGCTGCAGCTCGCCATTGCCCCTGAGACAGACTGCAGCGTCACCGACACTGGCACGGTGATTCGCAGGCTTGCACTGGTCAATGTAGCCGCGCCCACGGAAAGTGCAGACACCGTGATGTTCGTCGGTGTGTTCAGCGCTACCGGCGCTTCAGCCGGAGCGTCGATGGTGCCATCGGCAGAATCGTAAGGGGCGAGGCATGCCGCCCGTGCCACCACCGGCGCGATCTGCGCCAGACTGCAGTCGGAGAAGGTGGAACTATTGTTCAGCTGCGGCGCCATCAGGTACAGGTTGTTGGGCGTCGCGGCGCAGGCGCCATCGGCATCGCCGTCATGGGGAGCACCGAAGATGTGGCCGATCTCATGCGCCGCAATCAAAGAGTCGTACGACAGCGGCCCCCTGCGCGCCTCGGAAAGACTGGCGCTGAACCGGTTGTCACACAGGCCTGAAATGTAGGCGATGCCCACGGTGCTGCCGTCCAGGTCGCGACCCGTGAACAAGTGACTCAGGCCCGAGGTGCGCTGCTGCGATGAGCCGGCCCGATAGTCGCTCAATTGAGTGAGCAGCGTGCCGGGCACTGTGCTGTTGAAGGGTTGAGTGCCCGCGGTCATCACTGTCGCGCTGCCGGATTGCAGGTGCACTCCCACCTGGCTGGCGAAGATGGCATCGACCATGTTCAGTCGCGCCAGCATGTTGGCCTGCGTCTGCGAGCCGTCCTGAGCCGCCAGCTCCGCGTCAGCGATCATCGCCACGGACAGGCGCTTGGTCGGCAGTACCGCCGCCGCCGTAGCCAGTGTTTCCACACGCATGGGCTGACTCAGTTCCGCCTGCAGTTGCTGCGCCAGCACTTCGGCATTGGGCACGAGGAAGTCGCCCTCGAAACTGGCATCCGTCGTGAGGTCCGCCAGGGCGAATGTCAGGTGGCGTTCCGGTGCCGTACGCGCGGCATCGGAGCTGACACCCGCCAGCGCACGCGCCTCATCGATGCCAAAGTAGTGCGTGCCATCGAACCACATGCCGGTCCAGCGCTGGCCGATGCGGGTCACGGCGACCCAGGATCCAGGCAGGTTGGCCACATCACCGGCATAGGCCGTCGCCTGGCCCTTGAGCCGGGCCGCCAGCACCCCCAGCGTGCGATTGGGTTTCAGTCGCAGCACCTGAGTGCCGGAATCGGACTGCACCTGCAGCTGCAGGGTGTCAGGGTCGGTGGCTGGTGCCGCCGGGGTCTGGGAAAGGACGCGGACGGTGACTGCGCGGGTCTGCCGCAGCAGCGGGGCCGCCGCAGCGGCCTGTGCGAGGAAAATCCCGCAGAGGCAAACGATGATCGCTCCAGCCCGGTTCATGCCTGGGAGCATCGCACCAGCTTCGCGCGCTACAAATCTCGCCATGCCCCACAATGGTGCGCAGAGTGGACTATATCGACAGCCCCGGGCTGCCCCGGCGAGGGTTTGGCGCTACGATGGCCATGGCACGAAAGGTGCAATCTCAAACCCAGTCCTTAACCGCTCTTACGCGACCTTGAGAATAACGGAGGCGGGAGTCTCGCATGAAACTGGTTACTGCAATTATTAAGCCGTTCAAACTTGACGACGTTCGTGCCGCGTTGTCTGAAATTGGTGTCTCCGGCATGACCGTGACGGAAGTGAAAGGCTTCGGTCGTCAGCGCGGTCACACCGAGCTTTATCGTGGTGCGGAATATGTCGTGGACTTCGTCCCGAAAACGCGCATCGAGGTCGCAGTGCGCAGCGATCTGGTCGATCAGGTCATCGAGGCGATCATGAAGGCCGCCAAGACCGGCAAGGTCGGCGACGGCAAGATCTTCGTCACGGAGATCGATCGCGTCATCCGTATCCGCACGGGCGAAACGGATAATTCAGCGCTGTAAGCGCTGCGCTGGAAGCAATGAAGTGGCGGGGCGCTGATCGCCCCGCCATTTTTTTCAGCTCTCAACCACGTGCAGAATACGTTCCTGGCGGGCCATCGCCAGCGCGCCGCTGCGCACGATTTCGAGCAACTCGGCCTGTGTCGCGAGACTCTGCGTCAGAGCCGTGATCTCCGCTTCACTGGAAGTGACCTCGACGACGTGGCAGTCGCTGCTCTCGGTGACCACGCGCCCGCCGGCACGTTCCACCAGTGCGCGCACGCTGTCGCGCTGACTGGGACGGACGCGCAGCTTGATCAGCGCCAGCTCGCGTTCCAGGTGATCCTCACCAGTCATGTCGTCGACGGCCACGACGTCTATCAGCCTGTTGAGCTGATTGACGATCTGCTGCACCACGGCCTCCGAACCCTTGGTCACCAGGGTGATGCGGGACAGGGCCGGGTCGTCAGTAGCTGAAACCGACAGGGATTCGATGTTGTAGCCGCGGCTGGAAAACAGCCCCGCAACCCGGGAAAGAGCCCCGGATTCGTTCTGCAGCAGGATTCCGATGATGTGACGCATAGTTTCCGCATGTTAACCTCCCGGAGACTATGAACGACACCGTGAAATTGGCGATTCCGCAGGCAGATCACCCACTTGCTGGCCAGACCCTGACCGGCGCGATGATGGTGGTACAGGCCATTGCCGATGAGGGTGTCAGTTCCATTTTCGGCTACAGCGGCGGCGCGGTGCTGCCCTGCTATGACGCGGTATTCCTCTACAACGAAGAGCAGGCCCGTCTGGGCCGCCGGCAGCTGCCGCTGATCGTGCCAGCCAACGAGCAGGCCGCGGGTTTCATGGCGGCGGGCTATTCGCGTTCCACCGGCCAGGTGGGCGTGGCGATGGTCACCTCAGGCCCTGGCGCCACCAACATGGTCACGCCCGTGCGCGACTGCATGGCGGATTCCATCCCCATGGTGGTGATCTGCGGCCAGGTCCCGCGCGCCGCCATTGGTACCGATGCCTTCCAGGAAGCACCCATCGCCTCGGTCATGGGCGCCGTGGCCAAGCATGTGTTCCTGGTCACCGAGCCCGAAAAGCTCGAAGGCATCATCCGCGCCGCCTTCGAACTGGCGCGCACCGGTCGACCCGGTCCGGTGGTGGTCGATATTCCCAAGGATGTGCAGAACTGGAAGGGCGTGTTCCAGGGACGCGGCACCGCAGCCTCGATCGGTGTCTATCAGGCGCGGGTACGCGAACTGACTTCGCGGCGCCTGACGGCGACGCAGCTCGAGTCCTTCTTCCGGATGCTGCAGGGCTCACGCCGTCCGCTGATCTATGCGGGTGGCGGCGTCATTCATGCAGGTGCGTCCCGCGAACTGCGCGAATTGTCGGAGAGCTTCGGCATCCCCGTGGTCACCACCCTGATGGGCATCGGTGCGGTGGATACCTACGCGCCACTCAGCCTGCGCATGCTGGGCATGCATGGCACGGCCTTCGCCAACTACGCGGTCGAGGATTGCGACTTCGTCATCACGCTGGGTGCGCGCTTCGACGATCGTGTGGCCGGCAACCCGGCCAAGTTCGCGCCGCGTGCGCGCGCCATCGCGCAGTTCGACATCGACGTGGCGGAAATCAACAAGGTGAAGCCCGTGCAGTGGCATCACATCGGCGATCTGAAAGATGCGTTGCGCAGTCTGGTGGCGCATGGCCGCGGCCTGGCGCAGAAGCCGGACTATTCCGCCTGGCACGCGGAGCTGGCGGGGCTGAAGCGCGACTATCCGATGAGCTTCGATCGCGACAGCGCGCTGATCCAGCCTTACTACGTGATCGAAGAGATCAACAAAGTCACCAGGGGCGAAGCCATCATTTCCACCGGCGTCGGTCAGCATCAGATGTGGGCCGCGCAGTACTTCGATTTCCGCGAGCCCAGACAGTGGCTCACCTCGGGCAGCATGGGAACCATGGGGTTCGGTCTGCCTGCAGCACTCGGCGCGCAGGTGGCCAATCCGGACCGGCTGGTCATCGACATTGATGGCGATGCCAGCATCCGCATGAACATCGGCGAGATGGAAACGGCCACCACCTACAATCTGCCGGTGAAGGTGTGCGTGCTCAACAACATTGGTGACGGCATGGTGCGCCAGTGGCAGAAGCTGTTCCACGGTGGCCGCATGGCCTCCACCGACAAGTCGCTGCACACCAAGGATTTCGTCAAGGCCGCGCAGGCCGATGGTTTCCGCTACGCCGCGCGCCTGGCCAGCAAGGCCGATGTGCCACGCGTGGTGCGCGAATGGCTGGCCTTCGAAGGGCCGGCCTTTCTCGAAGTGATGATCGATCCGGATGCGGGCGTCTTCCCGATGGTGCCTCCGGGTCAGGGTTATGACGCCATGATCACCGGTGACTTCATTCCGGCGCGCAGCAAGCCTGCGGCAGTGGAGAAGCCCGGCGCATCCGAGATGTTCTGACCCGATACATGGCCCGATCCTCTCCGCCACAGGACGCCAGCCGTCCGCCGCCGCGTCTGCGGCGCGCCTACTACGACTGCCGCTACGGCCAGCTGCATCTGCACAACGCCATTCCCTCCGGGGGTGGTTTCGACGAGCTGACTTCGGTGCTGTGTATCCACGGCGGCGGCCAGACCGGCCGCATCTTCCTTCCCGCTCTGGGTGTCCTGGGCTATGAGCGTTCTGCCTACGCACCGGACCTGCCGGGCTGTGGCGAGACCGATCCCGCCCCGGGCGAGACGGCGCTGGATGCCTGCGCGAATGCGCTGGCGGATTTCCTCGATTCCATGCGTATCCGCAGCGTCGATCTGCTGACCGTGGGAGAGGGGCAGGAGATCGCGCAGCGCCTGGCCAAAGCGCGGGGAGCCGGCGTCCGCCGGACACTGCATCTCACGCCTGCGGACCTGGGTAGCCCGGAGCTGGCCAGGAAGTTGCTGGCGGCCTTGGGCGGCGGCTCTTTGCCGACTTAATACCTGCGTCTTGGTCTGCCTGGCCGGTCACCGGCTAGACTGGTCATCCAATCCCTCAACTGGCTTTTCCCATGGCCGTGAACAAACGCCCCGGGCAGAAACCGGAAGTGGATCTGGAGGCAACGGACGAGCTGCCCATACCGGACTTCTCGGGCACCGCCGAACTCCAGATCAATACCGATGTATTTCCGGCGCCCGTCATCCCCGCCGGCGTCGCCGATCTGGCGGACAGCCTGCGCGATGTCGAGCACCGGCTGCAGCGCAAGAGCGAGCGTGTCCACCAGCTCGAGGCCGAGCTGCTGCGCGCGGGCGAATCGCTGCAGCAGCTCACCAGCAAGCAGCAGCAGGAAGCCGCAGCGGCGACGCGCGAAGCGGCACTGCGCCAGCAGCTCGAAGAACTGCAGCAGCAGCTGGCGGGGGTGCAGTCGGATGCGGCCCGTGGTCGGGATGATCTGGTCGATGCGCGCCGGCAGCTCAGCGAACAGCATTCGGCGCTGGGCTTCGCGCAGCAGCAGCTTGCACAGCGCAGCGGTGAACAGGCGCACCAGCAGGGTGACCTCGAAGAATGGCGCCGTCGTGCCGAGCGTCAGCACGAGGTGATCACCACCTGGCATGGATTCCGCGCCATCAGCGAAGCGCTGCTCGGCGAAAGCGAGCAGGCGCTGTACGCGGCCGAGGCCAGCCATGCCACGGAGCTTGCCGTCGTGCAGGCGCGTGTGGCCGACACCGAATCCCAGCTGAACGCCGCGCGGGCCGAATCCGCCGAGCGCATCGCCGCGCTGGGCGAGGATCTGCGCCGCACTGAACAGGCTCTGCAGGCGCAGATCGAGGCGCTGCGGGTCGCGACCGAAAGTTCTTCGGCGCTGGCTGCGCAACTGGCCGCACGAGATGCCACCGTCACCGAGCTGCAGCAGCAGCTGGCTGCATTGCGGGCCGTAGAGGAGAAGGCGCGCGCTGGCGCCGCCGCCTACGACGAGCAGCTGCAGCGGATCGAATCGCTGCAGGCGGAGCTGGAGACTGCGCAGCTCAGCGGTGGGGAACTGGCGCAGCAGCTCAAGGCCACCAGGGATCGCGCGCAGCGGCTGGAGTCCGATGCGCATGCCAGCGCTGCGCTGCTGGGCAACCTGCAGCAGAACATCGAACGGCTGGGCAGGGACGACACGGGTTCGCGTCCTGCCATGAAGGAAACCGGACTGGAAATCGGTGTGCGTGTGCTGATCCGCCAGGAAGGCGGCGCCGAGGTGGTCTATCCGCTGAGTCGTCGTACTTCCATCGGCCGCATCGCCGAGAACGACATACAGATCGACACCACCTATGTGAGCCGGCATCACGCGGTGCTGCTATCGAGTTCTGATCACTGTATCGTTGAGGATCTCAACAGCACCAATGGTGTGCTGGTGAATGGCCGGCGTGTCGGCCGGCAGATCCTGCAGGATGGAGACACGCTGACAGTGGGCAAGACCGAGTTCAGGTACCAGCAGCGTTCATGAGTGAAGCCTATGTCGAGCGCATCCTCAAGGCGCGGGTCTACGATGTAGCGATCGAGTCGCCGCTCGATCGCATGCCCCGTCTGTCGGCGCGTGTGGGCTGCGAGGTGCTGCTGAAGCGCGAAGACCTGCAGCCGGTGTTCTCGTTCAAGCTGCGCGGCGCCTACAACAAGATCGCCAATCTCTCCGAGACCGCCGCGCGTCGCGGCGTGATCTGCGCCTCGGCGGGCAATCACGCGCAGGGTGTGGCGCTGGCCGCGCGTCGCCGTGGCATTCCGGCGGTGATCGTGATGCCCGTTACCACGCCGGCCATCAAGGTGCAGGCGGTGGCTGCACTGGGCGGCGAAGTGGTGCTGCACGGGGAGATCTTCGACAGCGCCTATGAGCATGCGCTGAAGCTCGCTGCTGAACGCCAGCTGGTGTTCGTGCATCCTTTCGACGATCCAGATGTCATCGCCGGCCAGGGCACCATCGGCATGGAGATCCTGCGCCAGGCGCCGGGTGACATCGATGCAGTGTTCGTTGCGGTGGGCGGCGGCGGATTGATCGGCGGCATCTCCGCGTATGTGAAATATCTTTCGCCGCGCACCCGCATCATCGGTGTCGAGCCCGAAGACGCCAATGCCATGCACGAATCGCTGCGGCAGAGAAAGCGCATCACGCTCGATCATGTCGGCATGTTTGCCGATGGCGTGGCCGTGAAGCGCGTAGGCGAGGAGTGCTTCGAACTGGCCAAGAAGTATGTGGATGAAGTGGTGCTGGTCAGTACCGATGAAATCTGCGCCGCCATCCAGGACACTTTCGAAGACACCCGCGTAGTGCCCGAACCGGCCGGTGCACTCTCCATCGCGGGCCTGAAGAAATACATCGCCCGCGAAGGCTGGAAGGACAAGCGCCTGGTCGCCATCAACTGCGGCGCCAATGTGAATTTCGACCGGCTGCGCTACATCGCCGAACGGGCCGAGATCGGTGCCGGCCGCGAGGCGCTGCTGGCCGTGGAGATTCCCGAGGAGCGAGGCAGCTTCCTGAAGTTCTGCCGCACGCTGGGCGCGCGCAACATCACCGAATTCAACTATCGCGAACATGGGCGGGAGCGCGCGCAGATCTTCGTCGGACTGAATCTCACCCGCGGTGCCGCCGAGCGTGCCGAACTGGTGCAGCAGCTCAACGGTGCCGGCTATCCGGTGGTCGACATGACCGACAACGAGATGGCCAAGCTGCATGTGAGGCACATGATTGGCGGGCAGGCGCAGGATCTGGCCGACGAGCGCCTGTTCCGCTTCGAATTTCCCGAGCGCCCCGGCGCGCTGCTGCGTTTCCTCGAGGCCGTGGGTTCACGCTGGAACATCAGCCTGTTCCACTATCGCAATCACGGTTCGGACTACGGGCGGGTGCTGGCGGGCATCCAGGTACCCCCTGCCGAACGGCCCGAGCTGCTGCTGCATCTGAACGATCTGCACTACAGCTATGTCGAAGAGACTGGTAACCCCGCCTACCGGATCTTCCTTGGCCGCTGACGACCCCACGCCTCCTGCCGGCAAAACCAACCGTTCACCCGCGATGCGCTTCTGGCGGCGCTTGGGCATTGCCATTGGCGGCGGATTGCTCATCCTCGCGGGGGCGATCCTTTCGTTGCCGCTGGTGCCGGGTCCTGGCTTTGCGCTGATCCTGGCGGGTCTGGGCGTGCTCAGTCTGGAGTTCGAGCGGCCGCGCATCTGGCTGGCCGCGCTCAAGCGCCGGTTCAAGGAGCTGACACAGCGGATCCGCGGCAAGTCGTCATCTGGCGACGCGAGCTGAACGCCGAGCGCGGATTACATTTTCTTACATGCCGGCAGCCCCTCCCAACACAGGGCTGCGCAGCTTCTGCTGCGGCAGGAAGGCCATATTTCGCCTGCGGATTCACATGGCATACTCGGCGTAGACTGCTGTGGTCTCCCTCATGGATTACCCGCGCGTGAAAGCCAGAATTCCGCTGCTGCTGGCCGTGCCGCTGCTGCCGGCGCTGCTTTCAGGCTGCCTGCGGGCCCGCGTCGACGAATCACGTGAGCTGGCCACCGCCATCACCTCGACCGAATCGGTGGTAGTGCTGGCCAAGCCGCAGGTGGAAGGCGCCGGTGCCGAGTCGGAATTCCTGGACTGCGTAGGACAGCGCATCAGCGGACACGGCCACGGCATCGCGGTGCATCCCAATGAATCGTTCACCGACAAATTGTTTCCCTGGTTCGAGCCCGGCACCGTGCCCACGCGTCCGGAGCAGATCGGCGCCGTGCTGGCGCAGCCGGGAGTGAGCGAGCAGGTGGCCGCCACCGGCGTGCGCTATGTGGTGTGGCTGGACGGCGGCACGCGCAAGACTGACGGTGGCGGCAGTCTGGCCTGTGGTGTGGCGCCGGGCGCCGCGGGCTGCATTGGTTTCGGCTGGTGGGAAAAAGAATCCTCCTATGAGGCGACGGTTTGGGATCTGAGGCAGTCGAAATCCGTGGGCTCCGTCGGTGCCACTGTTTCCGGAACCTCTGCGGTCGTCGGCGCCATCGTGCCGCTGCCGTTCATTGCGCGAGTGGAGGGCACGG
>DATNCK010000402.1:0-2401 GCA_035571575.1 Steroidobacteraceae bacterium
ATTCCTCCGTCGTGCCGGACGGACATCCCAATCTGCGCATGGTGGTCTGCACGCCGGAGAATGCGGCGACCCGGCGTGCGGTGGCCCAGGCCAGTGCGGAACTGGCCCAGGCAGAGCAATCCGGCGCCAGCAACAGCACCCTGCGGTCGGCCTAGACGATGGACACGCCCAGCTCCCGGGCGCGCTGCACCAGTCCTGGCCATGCATTGGCAATGAACAGCTTCGGATCGCCCCAGCTGGCGTCGTAGTCGCGCGTGGGTCTGGCCTCGATCATGTCCTGGATGCTCATGCCCTGCGCCAGCAGCCGCGACAGCCTGGTCTTCAGGTCATCGAGCATGGCCTGCTCGGCCGCGAGTTTTTCACGGCCAGCCACCGCACCGGTGCCGGCCACGATGCGGGTGCTGGCCGTGCAACGTGCGAGCAGGGTCTGTGCCGCCGTCGCCATGCCGCCGATCCAGCCACCGGTGCAGTAGTCGATGAGGGGATAGCGGCCCACCGTCAGCACATCGCCCACCACCAGCACATCGGCATTGCGGAAATGCACGAAGAGGTCGCCATCGGTGTGCGCCTGCATCAGGTAACCGTATTCGATGTGCTCACCACCGAATTCGAGTGCGCCCGTGGTGTAGAAAGTCTGGTTAGGCAATGCCTTGGCCGGCTGGCGTGGGTAGCGTCGCTGCTCCCACTTGGAATTCACGTCGGTGGACAGCCACAGGCGCGTGTTTTCGTGCGCGATGATGCGCGCGCCGGCACTGCCCAGCGCGAAGTTCGAGCCGGTCTGGTCCCAGTGCCAGTGCGTATTGAACAGCGTGTGCACCTGCGGCTTGCCCGTGAACTGACGCACCTGTTTCAGCACTTCCGCGGATGCCGCGGGCGAGCCGCCGTCCACCATGAGTACACCGGCGGAAGAATCGAACACGACTACATTGCCGCCGCCACCGCTGATCAGGCTGATACCGCCGCCCAACGATGTGGTGGCCAGGTTCACTGCTGGCGCCGCAGCACGCGCTGCCGCCTGCGACAGGGAGGCCACGCTGGCCATTGCCGCACCAGCCCCCAGTGCCCGCTGCATGAACTGGCGACGATCCATATGCCTCATCTCAGGCGCCGGCCGGGCGCATCAGTTCGCGCAGCAAGGCTTCGGTTTCGGGCCGGGCCTGACCGCCGGCATCGCGGCCCGAAGAACCGGCGGAGCCTCTGGCCAGATCCATCGCTGTACGACCCCGCGCATCTTTGGCACCCAGATCCACCTTGCCTGCGGCCAGCAGCCGAATCACCTTGTTCCAGCCCCAACCAACGGCGCCATGAACTGCAGTCTGACCGTTGCGATCGCGCGCATTGATATCGGCCCCGGCCGCCAGCAACAACTGCAATGCCTCGACGGCCTGATCTTCGGTCTTGTAGCGTCCGCGGGTGTCGAGTGCGCTCGCACCATTGCCGGCTGCTGCGAGCAGTGGCGTGATGCCGTTGACCGTGGGCAGCTCGACATTGGCGTGATGGGCCAGAAGCAGCTTGATGGCGGGAATGTCCCCGGCCTTGGCGGCACGAACCAGCGGCGTGGTGCCCACCGTAAGCAGTGCGTCAGCGCCGCGATCATCGCGCAGCGAACGATACGGGGGAAACAACTTCAGTTGCATGTTGGGATTGGCGCCGGCCTTGAGCAGCTTTTCGATCAACGCGATGCCCGTGGTCGCATCGAGCGAGGGCCGGTCGGCGCGGCCGCCGGTGGGCAGAGTGTTCATGTCCACGGCCGCATACAGCGGCGCACGGCCCCACGTATCCCATTTGTTCACATCGGCGCCCTGGTCGATCAGGAAGGATGCCGTGTCGAAGCTGAAGTTCAGCGTCGCCAGCAGCAGCGGGCTTACACCCTCCGGGTCGGTGAGGTTCACATCTGCGCCGGCCTTGACCAGGATGCGTGCGCATTCCAGGCAGCCGCGACGCGCCGCATACAGCAGCGGTGTGAAGCCGCCCGCCGGTCGCGCCTGCATGCGCGGCTCGGCCGTGACCTGCCTTTCCCAGTTGTTTTCCAGTGAGTGCGCATTCACCTGGGCGCCATGCTCCACCAGCAGCTTCACCATGGCCGGTTGTGCTTCGGCGGCAGCCCACATCAGCGGCGTCTGCTCGCGCCAGTGTTCGCGCGCATTCACATCGGCGCCGCGCTTCAGCAGCAGCTTCGCGGCTTCCACGTTGCTGGTGCGCGCCAGCACCAGCAACGCCGTCTGCCCATCCGCATTGGGTGCATCCACCTTCGCGCCGGCCTGCAGCAGCTTGCGGATGATCTGCACATCGCCCACCACGGCGGCCTGGGACAGCGGCGTGGCGCCGTAGTCGTTGCGGGCATCGACGTCGGCACCGGCGGCGAGCAGGCGCTCCACCAGTACGGCATCGCCGTTGTAGA
>DATNCK010000403.1:0-5683 GCA_035571575.1 Steroidobacteraceae bacterium
TGAATTCCTCGCCACGGCCGACGCCTTCCAGATCAAGATGAGGGATCGCATCGTCTCCACCAACAACCAGCGCGGCTGGTATGGCAATGGCGGCTACCAGGGCTCGGGCACCGGCTTTACCGCGGCCGACTGCCTCGCCTATGGCAATGGCTACACCCTGGCCGGCGCTCCGATAGGCACCAATTTCGGCAGCTGCGACATGGATGTGATGAACCTGGTGTCCAGCCTGATCACCATCGATGCCAATGCGCTGCGCTCCAACGGCGGCACGGTGGCGATGGCGCTGTACAGCAACGGCATCGACACCACCACCAAGGGCATCGACGTCGTGCTGAGCTACCGCAGCATGTTCGATTTCGGCACGGTGAACTGGTCGCTGAGCGGCACCAAGTACAAGAACAAGGTGACCGACACGCTGACGTATGCCGAACTGCCCAATCCGGCGGTGTTCAACTCCGACTACAACCGCAATCGCGGCACGCGCGCTTCGCCCACGGGCGGCCTGTTCGGTGTCACCACGGTCACCAACATCGAGAACACGTACCCGGACTTCGTACTGAACTTCGGTGCGGTGGCCAAGGTCGGGCCCTTTACGGTGGCCCTGCGCGAAATCCTCTATGGCAATCAGGAAGAGATCGTAAACGCGACGAACTCGGGTAAGGCGTATGTGAACAAGACCGGTGTCGTGCCCACCACCAACCTCGACGTCGCTTGGAAGGCGACCAGTGCGCTGGAGTTCTCGCTCGGCGCGCAGAACCTGTTCAACCGGTACGTCTATGCCAACAAGGACTACTGGAACGAGCAGGTCACCACCTTCCGCAACGTTTCGTTGCGGCAACTGAACGATCCCTTGGGCATCGACGGTGGCTACTACTACGGCAAGGTCAAATACACCTTCTGACCCCTGACGGAGGATGGCAATGAGCAACCTCCTCGACCGGCGCCGGGTACTGCTGGGCGCCGGTGCCATGCTGGCCGCCGGCGCACTGCCGGGTTGCGTGACTCTGGGCGATCGGCGCGCGGCCTCGCTCGCTCGCCTGCAACCGCTGCGCCTGTCGATGGACCGCATCACCGGCGTAACGGTTTGCTCGCGCCCCTTCCGCGCGGCAGGGCCAAGGCTGGAACTGGAGCGCATCGGCCAGCAGTCGGTCATCCACCACTACGGTCATGGGGGCAGTGGCTGGTCGCTGTCCTGGGGCTCCGGCGCGCTGGCTGCGCAGATGGCGCTGGCCACTGGCGAACGTGACATCGCGGTGATCGGCTGCGGCGCGATCGGCCTGACGACAGCGGTGCAGCTGCAACGCATGGGTGCACGCCAGGTCACCATCTACGCCAGGGAGTTGCCACCCGAGGTGCTGTCCTCCTTCGCCACCGGCGTCTGGTCACCGGCGTCCCGCATCGGGATGGAACCCGCGCTCACGCCCGAATTCAGGCAGCGCTGGCAGACGATGACGCGACAGTCCTGGCGCATCTACAACACGCTGCTGAGCCTGCCCGGCAACCCGGTCGAGTACGTCGAAACGTACAACCTGTCTGATTCACCCCCCAAAGAACGGACCCGCGGTCCGCGCAGCGATGGCAAGCCGGAGTTCGCCGAGCTGGAGAAGGCCCTGGTTCCGGAGATCGGTGTGAAGTCTGTGGACGTTGATCGCAGCAGCACGCCGTTCAAGGCGCGCTATGTGCAGCGCTCCGCGCGGCTGATGTTCAACCTTCCGGCCTACTCGCGCATGTTGCTGGGTGACTTCCGCGCCAATGGCGGGCGGATCGTCATCGATGAATTCCGTTCACCGGCGGAGTTCGCGCGTATTGCGCAGAAGACGCTGGTGAACTGCACGGGATACGGCGCCCGCGCGCTGCTGGGCGATGAGTCCATCATTCCGGTGCGCGGCCAGCTCACACATGTGATGCCACAGCCCGAAGCGTTTTATGGCGTCAATTACCACCGGGTGGGGCTGACACCCCGTCGCGATGGCTTCGTGTTGCAGCAACAGGGTGAGGACGACTACTACGGCTATGGCGATTCCAGCCGTGAACCGGACATGGCCGTCGCCGAAGCCACTCTCAAGACGATCGCGGGGGCCTTCGCATGAGCAGGATGGAACGTCGCCAGTTGCTGCTGGGCTCTGCTGCCCTTCTCGCGGGCTCGCTCACGGGCCGATCGGCGTGGTCCGCATCGAAACTGCTGCCGGCGCCCGCCCTGCAACCCATCCGCATTTCCATGGACCGCGTCACCGGCGTCACGGTGTGCACGCGGCCATTCCGGGCTGCCGGCCCGCGGCTTGAAGTCGAGAAGATCGGGCAGCAGTCGGTGGTGCATCACTATGGTCACGGCGGCAGCGGATGGTCGCTGTCCTGGGGCTCCGGCGCACTTGCCGCGCAGATGGCGCTGGGCACCGGCGAGCGCGACATCGGCGTCATCGGATGTGGCGCCATTGGGCTTACGACTGCGCTGCAGCTGCAGCGCAAGGGTGCGGGCGTCACCATCTATGCCCGCGACACGCCGCCCGATGTGCGCTCGTCATTCGCCACCGGCGGCTGGACACCGGATTCACGTATCTGTCTCGAAGATCACGCCACATCCGCATTCAAGCAGCAGTGGCAGACGATGGCGCGCACATCCTGGCGCATGTACCAGGGCCTGCTGGGGCTGTCGGGTGATCCCGTCGAGTTCGTCGAGAGCTACTCGCTGTCGGATACACCGCAGGATGATGAACCGGAGCCCACTCCGGATGACGGGCGGCCAAAGTTCGCGCGCCTGTCGCGCGAGTTGATCCCCGAGCTGGGCTCGAAGGCCGAGTCCATCGACCCACGCAGCACGCCCTTCGTGGCGCCCTATGTGCGCCGCCGGGCGCGCCTCACCTTCAACATCGGTATCTATACGCGGCTGCTGCTGGAGGATTTCCGGTCCGCAGGAGGCAGACTCGTGATCGATGAACTACACTCGCCGGCGGATTTCGCACGCCTGCCGCACAAGACACTGGTGAACTGCACCGGCTATGGCGCGCGTGCGCTGTTGGGTGATGAGTCCATCGTGCCTGTGCGCGGCCAGCTGGCGCGACTGATGCACGAGCCAGGTGTGCGCTACGGACTCAGCTACCACCGTGTGTCGCTCACTTCGCGACGCGACACCATCGTGCTGCAGGCCCAGGACACCGACGCGAACAGCTACAACGGTTACAACGACGCCACCATCGAGCCCGACATGGCCACCGTCGAGCGCGCCGTGCAGACGCTCTCGACGGCGTACCGGCCCGGCCACCGCCGGGCCTGACTAGATCTCGTTGCGCTTCGCGAACTGCGAGATGTAATCCCCCGCACGGAAAGCCAGCGCCTCGATGGTCTCGGTGGGCTGGCCGCGACCGGAGGTGACGAAGCTCGAGCCATCGCACAGGAACAGGTTCTTCACATCGTGCGTGCGATGGTACTTGTCGATCACCGAGGTCTTCGGGTCATCGCCCATGCGGCAGGTGCCCAGCAGATGCACGCCACCGTTGCCGTTGCGGATCTCGCCCGGAACGATTTCCTTCGCACCCGCTGCATCCATGATCTCCACCGCCAGATCGCGCTGCCAGGCCGCGTGTTTCATGTCGTCGGGATGATCCTTGTAAGTCACGCGCATCGCGGGGATGCCCCAGGCGTCCTTCAACTCGGGATCGATATCCACGCGGTTGGTCTCCACCGCCAGCGAAGTGCCGTGGCCTGACGCATTCATCCAGTACGTATAGGACTCGAGGTACTCCTTGAACCCCTCGCCCCATTCGGGCGTTCCCTCGGGTGTGTCCTGTCCCCAGCCTAATGGACCACCGGAGCGGGCATCCATTCCACCGCCGCCATAGAAGCCGCGCTTCGGGTCGGAGTGGTAGAAATCCTGCAGGATGCGCGTGACATTGGCGCCGCGATATTCGTTGAGTGGATGCTCGAAGCGCGCCTGCGCGCCGCCACCCTTGTTGAACATGAGATACTTGCCGACGACACCGCTGGAGTTCGCGAGGCCCTGCGGGAAGGCATCGGTCGCGGAATTCAGCAGCAGCTTCGGCGTCTCCGAGCCATTGGCGCAGACCACCACGGCCTTGGCCTTCTGGAATTGCTCGTTCTTGTCCTTGTCGAAATAGTGCACACCCGTGGCGCGTCCCTTCGGGTTCATGCCGATGCGGAAAACATAGCTTTCCGAACGCACCTCACACTTGCCAGTGGCCTCGGCCTCTGGAATCACGGTCCACACCGAGGAGGACTTGGCCATCACCTCGCAGCCGAAGTTTCCACACAAGCCGCACTGCACGCAGGGCGGGCGGTTCTTGTAGAGAATGGAGTTGATGGCCATGGGCGCCGGGAAAGGATGCAGGCCCAGTTTGCGCGCACCGCGCTCGAACAGGACGCCCGAGGATTTCACTGGCAGCGGTGGCATCGGATAGGGTTTGCTGCGCGGCGGATCAAATGGACTGGCGCCGGCCAGACCTGATACGCCCACTTCCCACTCCACCTTCGTGTAGTAGGGTTCGAGTTCCGCGTAGCTGATGGGCCAGTCCGCAAAGCCGGTGCCGGAGATCGAGCCGAGCACGCTGCGCTCGTGGAAGTCGATTTCGTGAAAGCGCCAGAAGTTGGCGTTGAAGTGCGCGCTGCTGCCACCGACGATGCGCGCATAGGTCAACGGGTTGCGCCCATTGCGCTGCGTCGCCTTCTTGGTTGGATCATCGCGGAAAGTCTGCGGACTCACCGCCGGATTGTTGGTGATGCCGGACAGTTGCCGGACTTTCAATTCATCGTGGTCGAAGTCACCAGGCGAAAGGCGTGGCCCCTGCTCCATCAGCACCACAGAGTTGCCGGCCTGGGAAAGCTCGCGCGCAATGATGCCGCCCGAGGCTCCCGAACCTACAACGATGAAATCCACGGTCTCACTGGTCTTGAATTTTTTGTTTGCCATGTCGGAATCCCGCTGGTTGGTGGCTTCAGGCCATGTAGGGCTTGGTGCCGGGATAGGCTTCGAATCCCGGATAGTCCTTGTCGTAGTAGCCGAACGGTGGCTTCCACACATGCCGGTCTTCGAAGCCCAGCAGCTTCCAGCCCACCTTCTCGAAGTTGCCGCCGTACTTGGGTGAAGCGATGAGTCCGACCAGTGTCAGGCGGCGCACGGTCTGGAAGAAAGGCGTGCTGTCGACTTCATGCAGCCAGGCAATCTGACGGGCATTGCCGCCAGCGGAAAACGGCGCCGTGGTACTGCAGTGAGCGGCGTACGCAGCCTGGAATTCGGCGAAGCCCGAGCGAAAGGCGGGCAGCTCGCTGGCCCAGAAAGTACCCAACGCGCGGTCTATGAAGTAGATGACCTTGGCATCGCGCGCACCCGGCGTACTGGTTTTCGGCACGATCTGATTGGCGATGGCCTCGACCTCCGTCACTTCAACGGGAGTGAGTGTCGTGAACGAGGTCGGCGCCGCGATGGATGCATCGTGCCCGGCGTGATCGGCATGCTCGGCGGCGGAAACGATCTGCGGCCAGTTCATCGTCAGCCAGGTGCTGCTTGCGAGGATGCTGGTGGACGTCAGGAATTGGCGGCGCGAACTGATGGGCTGATCCACTTGCATTGCTCCCTTGCGCAGCGGTATTGCTTGTGCCTTCCTGAAGCAAGCGACATGCCATCCTGGAATTTGCATCGGGCGCGCTCATGGAGGCCATGCAGCGCGAATCA
>DATNCK010000404.1:0-2216 GCA_035571575.1 Steroidobacteraceae bacterium
CTCTCTACCCCGCCTCCCCACCAGCCCGGCGCGCGTGGGTCCTCTGGCAGGCGTGCGCATCCTGGACTTTTCCTGGGCGCTGGTCGGATCCATCACCACCAAGATACTCGGTGATCTCGGCGCTGATGTGATCAAGGTGGAGACGCGCGCACGTCCCTGCCTGTCGCGACTGGATGTGCAGGTGAGCGCCTCACGCGCTGATGATCTGGACGACAAGCCGTGGTTCGCGCACCTGAACACTTCCAAGCGCAGCCTTGCCATCGATCTGAAGCGGCCGGAATCGCGGGCCGTGATCGATCCGCTGCTCGGCTGGGCAGATGCCGTCGTGGAGAATTTCTCGCCCGGCACCATGGACAAGCTGGGACTGGGATACTCGCAGCTGTCCCGGCGTCATCCGTCCATCGTGATGGCATCGGGAAGCGTATATGGCCAGACCGGGCCGCTGGCCGGGGAGTGGGGCGTCGATGGCACGGGTGGCGCGCTGTCGGGACGCACCTGGATGACGGGCTGGGCGGATCGCGATCCTGTGGTCCCCGGAGCGGTGCCCTATGGCGATGTGATCGTTCCCTATGTGCTGGCCGCCTGCATCGCCGCGGCGCTGGCGCAACGTCGCGAACAGGGCAGGGGCTGCCACATCGATGCCTCGATGTACGAGATCTGCGTGCAGCAGATGCGCGCGGCACTGGAGGCCACGCAGCGCGGCGTGCGGCCGCAGCGCATGGGCAATGCCGATGCGAAGGTTCTGCAGCAGGATGTCTATCCGGCGCGAGGTGCGGATCGCTGGGTGGCCATCAGCGTCTTCGACGCCGCGCAACAGGAAAAACTGCGCGGCCTCGCCGGCGGACGTCCGCTGGCCGAGTGGACTGCGGAACAGGATGAGCAGCAGCTCGTCGCGCGGCTGCAGGCCGCGGGCATCGCCGCCGGAGTGGCGCAGGACATCGAGGATCTGATCGAAGTCGACGGACCCTTGCGTGCGCGTGGCGCTCTGGTAGTGCTGCCGCATCCTAAGCTCGGCGCCTTCGGACATGTGCGCACACCGGTTGGTTTCTCGCTTGATGCGCCGCAGCCGTATCGCGCACCGGCCATGGGCGAACACAACGCACAGATCATCCGCGAAGTCGCTGGGCTGGATGCGCAACATCATGCGGAACTGGAAGCCGCCGGAGTGCTGAAATGAATACTGGCGAAGTGCGTGTGCGCAAGGATCTGGCCTGCACCGCCGATGCAACGGCATTCCAGAAGGCCTTCGGTGCCGAGCTGCGCGAGTCTGTGGTGGAGCGGGGTGAGCCCTTTGCCGTGGCGCAGGCCGATACGCCGCACGAGATCTTCCACGCGATGGACATCCCCGTGGTGTCGAACCAGTGGTGGTCGGCCTACATCTCGGCCAAGCGGCTGTCGGGCCGCTATTTCGGCGTGCTCGATGAGCTGGGCTATCCGCCTAACCGCTGCAACTATTGCTCCCTCGGTCTGGCATGTTCACTGGCAAACGATCCGGCAACCGCGCCGTGGGGAGGTTTGCCCAAGCCCACCGTGCTGGTGGCACGCCTGACCTGCGACTGCATCCAGCAGGTCTTTTCACAATGGGCGCAGGTGCTGGGTTCGGATTTCTTCGCCATGGAGGCTCCGGCCTGGCCGCGCTCACTGCCGGAGTGGTATCGCCACTCACGTGATCGCTGGGAGGAGGTGTACGGCGCCGATCGCATCTGGCTGCTCACTCAGGAAATGGGTGAACTGATCGCGCTGCTGGAACGCAAGACCAACCGGCGTTTCGATCCGGCCAAGCTCGAGCGTCTGATGGAGCGCATCAACGAGCAGGAAGAGTATCTGGCCGAGGCGGCGGAAATCGCTGGCAGCGCACGGCCGTGTCCGGTGTCCATCGTGGATCAGATGCCCAACACCATGATTCCGCAGTGGCACCGCGGCTCGGACTGGGCCGTGGCGCATGCGCGCCGCTTTCGCGATGAGGTGCGGGCGCGGGCGCAGGCTGGCATGGGCGTCGCTGCCCAGGAGAAACTGCGGCTGATGTGGATCGGCGCCGGTCTCTGGCATGACACTTCTTTCTATCAAGCCCTGGAAGAGCAGCTCGGCGCCGTGTTCGTGTGGTCGATGTACCTGCCATTCGCCGGGGCGCAGTACATCCGTGACCTGCACGGCCGGCCATTGGAGGCCCTGGCCAGTCGCATCTGCTCCATGAACGAGGTGCTGCATCTGCCGCC
>DATNCK010000405.1:0-30711 GCA_035571575.1 Steroidobacteraceae bacterium
CGCAGCTGGTCCAGCAGGTGCATCACGCGCTGTATGTGCCGCAGTGGCAGCGCGATGAAGATGACGCCGATGCCTTCGCGCGCGGTGTAGGCCACCAGATCTGACAGCTGCCCGATGATGGGAACATCACCCGTGGCATCCAGACGCTCCACTGCCCGGTCGTCGAAGAACCCTCTGACGCTGGTGCAGTACTCCGGGTGCTTCTTCAGGCGCGCTGCCAGCAGGATGCTGCCGGCATTGACGCCCACGATGACCGCCGAGCGCTCGTTCTGGCGCGACAGCACGATCCAGCGCATGGTGCTGCGCAAGGCCGCGTCGCTGATGCAGATCAGCACGGTGGATATCGCTGCCCAGGTGAACATGAGCTGCCGCGGGAATTCGTCCCGATGCCCCGTGACGATGCCCAGGAAGTACAGCAGACCCATGGTCAATGCGAGCCGCAGCACCACCTCGGTGACGATGACGGGCGCCTCGATGTCCAGATCGAGCATGTCGTCGGACTCCGGTTCGAGCGCGACGAAGCTGAGTACGCCCGATACCGCCGCGAGCACCTGCAGGGGTTCGTCGAATGGAATGCCGAAGATCCTGGCGATGATGTAGAGCGTGGCCGGCAGCAGGCAGCCAGGCGCAAGGCTCTGCAGCAGTCGGACCACCGCAACGGCAAGGCTGGATTTCAGCAGTACGGGCCGACTCATCTTTTTTTAATCACCGGCATGCACTAAAGCACCAGACTGGAGGGACCCCGGTCAGGTGCTGGTTCCCTGGCGTCCGTATCGATCCTCGAAACGGACGATGTCGTCCTCGCCCAGGTAGCCGCCCGACTGCACTTCGATGATGTGCAGCGGAATCTTTCCCGGGTTCTCGATTCGATGCTTCACGCCCACTGGAATGTAGGTCGACTGGTTTTCCTCGAGCAGGAACTGCTTTTCGCCACAGGTGATGCGGGCGGTACCGGACACGACGACCCAATGCTCGGCGCGATGGTGGTGAAGCTGCAACGAAAGCTGCGCACCTGGCTTGATGCACAGCCGCTTCACCTGGAAGCGGTCACCGTTGTCGATGCTGTCATAGCTGCCCCAGGGACGAAACACTTCGCGGTGCAGAGAGTGCTCGTAACGACCCTGGGCCTTCAAACGAGCCACGAGTTTCTTGACGTCCTGCACGCGATCTTTCGGCGCGACCAGGATGGCATCCTTGGTTTCGACCACGACGTGATTCCTGAGGCCCACCGCCGACACCAGGCGATTGCCGGAATACAGATAGCAGCCGGCGGTATCCTCCATCATGACATCGCCATGGGTCACATTGCCGTCAGCGTCGCCGGGCATCGCATCGTGCAGCGCCGACCATGAACCGACGTCGCTCCACCCGGCATCCAGAGGCACGACCACCGCTTCAGCGGTCTTTTCCATCACGGCATAGTCGATGGAGTCGCTGCGGCAGGCTTCGAATGCCTTCTGGTCGATGCGCACGAAATCCAGGTCGCGGGCGGCAGCAGTCAGGGAAGCACGCGCTGACTCGAGGATGTCCGGCGCGAGGCGCTGCAACTCATCGAGATAGACGCTCGCCTTGAACAGGAACATGCCGCTGTTCCAGTAGTAGCCGCCCTGTTCCAGGAACTGCTGAGCGCGCTCCAGTGTGGGTTTCTCGACGAATTGCGCGACGCGATGAACCCCTGCCTCTGCGGCGGTGTCGCCGGCCTGCTTGCGGATATAGCCATAGCCGGTTTCCGGCGCCGTGGGCACGATGCCGAAGGTGACCATGCGCCCGGCGTGCGCCGAGGCGGCAGCCAGCCTCACCGCGGCCGCGAAGGCGTCGACCTTCGGGATCACATGATCGGCGGGCAGCACCAGCAGCAGCGACTCCGGCTGCGCGCTGAGCGCTGCAAGGGCCACAGCGGGCGCGGTATTGCGGCCGATCGGCTCGAGCAATATGGCCTGCGGAGTGCATTGGATCTGGCGCAGCTGCTCGGCCACCAGAAAACGGTGGGCCTCATTGCAGACGACGATGGGCGCGGACACCTCGATTCCTGCCAGGCGCTGCACGGTCTGCTGCAGCATGGTCTCCTTGCCCACCAGCGGCAGAAGCTGCTTGGGGTAGAGCTCACGGGACAGCGGCCACAGGCGAGTACCCATGCCGCCGGACAGGATGACGGGCGTTATGTTCAACAAACTGAAGGCTCTAGCTGGCCACGACTCGCTTTGATTCTACCGACCTGAGCCAGTCGCGGCGTGATTTCCGTATCGCGACACGGAGGGCAAAGCGGACAAATTTCCTGTTTCTTGCGGGAGTTAGACTCGTGCCGGTCAAGGTTTGGCAACCTTCGACACCACCAGGCCTGCCTGCCGGCACAACCCCGAAGCCCAGTACCTCAGCCTTTCCGACCGCAGACTGACCACCACCAGGCCCGACCGGATCGGCCCGATGCGCGACTCGGATATGAGCGAACGGTGGTTGTTCGCATCCACATAGGCCACGATGGACTGGCCCCGCTGCGCGGCCACGTGACGCGAGTAGGCGATGATGGCGGCGTGCAGTCCCTTGCCGCGATGGCGATGGGAGGTATACGCGCGATGACCATACAGAAAGCGCGGACTGAAACGGAGGGTCAGCCCCCCACCGATGGCGGCAGGCCCCGACGAACACCATCCGTAGGACACGATGCGTCCGCCGTGGAAGACCGCGATCATCAGATCGCCTGCCGCGAGGTAGCGCCGCAGTGTGGCTGGATCCGGATAACTCGGATCGTCCGGCACGCCGCGCGCAAGCTCCTCCGGCGTGGCGAGGCGCAGTTCGTAGCCGGACGGAAGGCACTGCTCGCCGCCGACAGCTGGCCCGGCTTCATGAATGCAGATGTGCAGCACGCGCAGCGACAGCGCCCGGCAGAGCGTCCCCTGCAGCAGCCACAGCAGCGCGTACCTGGGACCGCAACGCATCCACAGGTTGCGCATGATGCGCAGGGCATCGAAAAGCCCGGTTCGGGTTTCTTCGGGCTGGACAGCGAGCGTCGCCATGGGTGCCATGGTGGCGGCGGTGCTCGCATCGCGCGCCGACCCTGAGGGGCCGGAACTATAAGCCGTTCGGCCTACTGCAGGAGGCTACGACCCACCCAGATCCTAGCGGCGTCCCACGTCTACGTAGTCGCGCTTGACGGCACCTGTATACAACTGCCGCGGCCGCCCAATACGCATCGCCGGATCCGAAATCATCTCCTGCCAGTGCGCCACCCAGCCCACGGTGCGCGCAATCGCGAACATCACCGTGAACATCGACCGCGGAATGCCCAGCGCGCTGTAGATGATGCCGCTGTAGAAATCCACATTCGGATACAGCTTGCGCGCGACGAAATACTCGTCCTTCAGCGCGATCTCTTCCAGCCGCACGGCCAGCTCGAGCAGCGGGTTGCCCTTCTGCCCCAGCCGCTCCAGCACCTTGTAGCAGGCGGCGCGGATGATCGTGGCGCGCGGGTCGAAGTTCTTGTACACGCGGTGACCGAAGCCCATCAGCCGGAAATGGCTGTTCTTGTCCTTGGCCATGGCCACGAACTTCGGAATGTTTTCGACCGTGCCGATTTCCTCGAGCATGGCCAGCACGGCTTCGTTGGCGCCGCCATGTGCCGGACCCCACAGTGCCGACACACCCGCGGAAATCGCCGCGTAGGGATTGGCGCCGGTGCTGCCGGCCAGGCGCACCGTCGAGGTGCTGGCATTCTGCTCGTGATCCGCGTGCAGGATGAACAGCAGATCGAGCGCTTCGGCGGCCACCGGATCGACGTGATACGGCTCGCAGGGCACGGCGAAGAACATGTGCAGCACGTTCGCGCAGTACGACAGATCGTTGCGTGGATAGACGAAGGGCTGCCCGAGCGAATGCTTGTAGGCCGCGGCGGCAATGGTCGGGATCTTCGCGACAATGCGATGCGCGAAGATCTCGCGATGCCGCGGATCGTGAATTGACGTGGTGTCGTGGTAGAACGCCGACATCGATGCAATGACCGCGGAAACCATGGCCATCGGATGCGCGTTGTGGTGAAAGCCGCCGAAGAACCGCAGCAGCGATTCATTGAGCATGGTGTGACGGCGGATGTCGTCGTGGAATTTTTCCAGCTGCGCCTTGGCGGGCAGTTCGCCGTTCAGCAGCAGGTAGCAGACTTCCATGTAGCTGGACTTCTCGGCGAGCTGCTCGATGGGATAGCCGCGGTGCATCAGCACGCCGGCGTCGCCATCGATGTACGTGATCTTGCTTTCGCAGGCCGAGGTGACGCCGAAGCCCGGATCGTGTGTGAAAACCCCGTGATCCTTGTTGATCGCGGCGATGTCGAGCACGTCGGGACCGACGGTGCCGCTCTTGACGGGAAGAACGCTCTTTTTGCCCGAGGAAAGGTCGGTCAGTTCGAATTTCTTGTCGGCCATGACGGATTCCTGCTTTGACAGGAGAAGCCTACACGCTCGCCCCGCCAAATCACAGTGAGCGAACGGCGACGAGGCCGTTAACTATTCGACAACTTTGATGTATTCGCCGACGGGCAGTTTCTTGTGCGGATAGACCGCGTTGATCAGCTCCAGCTCTTCGACGTGGTATTTCTCGGCCGGGATGTTCTCTGCGTATTCGGCCAGCCGGGTCTTGTCGGTGGCGCGCAAGATCTTCAGCCGGTAGGGTTCGGCCAGCGGAAATTCCGCCGGCTTCAGGTCGCGCATGGTCTCGGCTACCGAGCGGAACAGGCCATCGGCCTCGGGCTTGCCGTTGCGGCCCGAGCGGCTGGCGCCGGCGAAAATAAAGGCGCTCTTGCCGCGATACAGGACGATGTAGCGCACCGGGCCGGCGCCATTGTCCAGCGGTGAACCCTCGCGCGACAGCACCGAATAACCATCCATGCCATTGATGGTCACGGGCTCGCCGCCGGCCAGCGAGCGCTTGAGCTTTTCGATCAGGAATTCGCGCGGGGCTTTGTTCTCCGGCCGCGGATCCACGCTGATCTGCATCACGCTTTCCGGCCGCACCTGGCCCGCCTGGTAACTGGCCTGGGTGGTGCTCTGGTTGGTGTTGTAGGCCAGGATGCGGTCGCGCTGGTTCTCGATGAGCCAGCCGCGCGGGAAGGCCATCGTGATGCCCATATCTGCGTGATAGAAGCGGTTGTCGCGCACCACGCCCTGCGCGCGGCTGGTGCCATAGGCCATGCCGTCGACGGCCTGCATGAAGGTGTTGCGGTTGATCACGAAGCCGCCCTCGGGCACATCGGTGACCAGCGCCGCGGCGCGAGCCGCCGCAGCGGCACGATCATCCGGCGCCGGGTGATCCGAGAACACGCCGTGGTACACATGCGGCTCGCGCCCTTCCTTGCGCGCGCTGGCGATCTCGAAGCTTTCCTGCGCCTTCAAGGTCTCGAACATGCTCTTCATGGCCTTGGGGTCGTAGCCCGCGCGCGTCATGTAGACCATGCCGAATCGATCAGCCTCGGATTCCGCTTCGCGGCCATAGCCCTGCACCCAGGCACCGGCGCCGATGCTGGCCATGTCGGCCACCGCGGCGTTGCCGGTCATGACGGCGGCACCGATGGCCAGGATGTTGGCCAGGATGCTGCGGCCCTGTCCTTTGGAAGGATGACGCTGCGTTACATGCGCGATTTCATGGCCGATGACGCCGGCCAGCTCGGCCTCGGAGTTCATGTACGCCAGCAGGCCGCGGAACACGTACACGTATCCGCCTCCGGTGGTGAAGGCGTTGATGGATCCATCATCCAGCACCGTGAAATGCCACTCCATGTCGGGCATGTCACTGTGCCGGGCCACGCGCTGGCCGATGGCATTCACATAGTCCTGGATGCCCTGGTCCTCATAGACGCCGTAGAACTTGGTGATTTCTTCGTAGTTGCGGCGGGCGCTTTCGATCTCGCCCTTGGGCACCGACTTGGTTTTCTCGGTCCTGGCGGCCGGCGCATTGCCGGGTGCAGCCATGGCGGTGCCGATGGCGAACGCAAACAGGCTCGCCGCGCCTAGAGCAGCGAGCAGTGAACGGACCCGGTTGTAACGTGGAAGCATGGCGGCCCCAATTGCCGCCCAACGGCGGCCTCTAGCCGCCGTTGCCCCTTTAGCTCGCGGCGGCGGTGCTCTTGGCGGCGTACTTCTTGCGGAACTTGTCCACGCGGCCGCCCGTGTCGACGATCTTCTGCTTGCCCGTATAGAACGGGTGGCAGGCCGAGCATACTTCGATGTTCAGATCCTGTCCCAGCGTCGAGCCGGTCTTGAACTTGTTGCCGCAGCTGCAAACCACGTTGATTTCCGTGTACTTGGGATGTGCGTCAGCTTTCATGGCAGGCTCCAAAGGGGGCGCGCAGTCTACCGGTGACCGCCCGGCCCTACAACTGTTTCGGGATGGGTTTTATGGGGTCTGATAGCGCTCCCCGCAAGGGTGCGGAAGTTATCCCCAGTTTCTGTGGATAACTCTGTGCATGACCGGGCGTGTCATCGATCAGAAATGCAAAAAAACCGCGTTTCTGCTGCCTTGATCAAAATATGACCAGCATATTTCTCTTTATAAAATCAATGAGTTGCGAGCCACATATCGCGTGATGTGACGCGATTCACGCGTAATTCTTTCAATTTGGGCAAGCCGACTGGCCGCTGTGGATAGTTGTGTGGCCGCACTGCGGAAAATCACCTAAATACCCGTTCCTGCTTCGGAATTTCTCACCCCAGGAAGCGCTGCACCACCTCGTTGAGCAATTGCCGACCTCTCCCGGTCACGTGCCAGACTCCTCCTACAAGCGGGTCGCCGCGCTCGAGCAAGCCGCGGGTCTGCAGGTCAGCCAATGGCGCTGCGATGTGCCCGGGCCGCAAGCCCGTGCGCTCACTGAAAGTGGCCTCATCGAAGGCCTCGTTGACCCGCAACTGATTCATGGCGAACTCGAAGGGCAGGTCCGCTGCGGGCACGCGCCGCCACTCCGGACCATTGGCCGCAGAAGCGAAATAGCGACGCGGCTCGCGCAGGTGAACACTGCGCTCGATGACCAGCGCCGGGCTGCCGGCGGCGCGCTCGGCTTCGCCAGCGAGGCGGGTGAGCTTGCCGTGTGCGCCAGCGCCCAGGCCCAGGTAGTCGCCGAAGCGCCAGTAGTTGAGATTGTGACGGCACTGCCGGCCCGGAAGCGCGAAGGCCGAGACCTCGTACTGCGCAAAGTCGCGCGCCGCCAGCAGGGCGTGACAGGCCGCCTGCATGTCCCAGGCAAGATCGTCGTCCGGCAACGGCGGCGGCTGCGCGGCAAACAGCGTTCCCGGCTCCAGCGTCAGGTGGTAGTGCGACAGATGCGCAGGCTGCAACGACAGCGCGGTGACCACGTCGGCCAGCGCGCCGGCAACGCTCTGCTGCGGCAGTGCGAACATCAGGTCCAGGTTGAAGTTGGAGACGCCGGCAGCGTGCAGTTCCTCCGCGGCGCGGAACACGTCTTGGGGTTTATGAATGCGACCTAGTACGCGCAGTGTTTCACCATCGAAACTCTGCGCGCCCAATGACACACGATTGATGCCGGCAGCGGCGTATTCAGCAAATCGGCCACGCTCCACCGTGGCGGGATTCGCTTCCAGCGTCACCTCCACATCCGGCGCAAAAGACAGCAGCGTGCGCAACTGGCGCATCAATCCAGCCAGCGCATCGGGGGAAAACAGACTGGGTGTACCGCCGCCCAGGAACACGCTGCCGATCTCGCGTCCGCGCACACGCGGCGCCTGCGTGGCAAGGTCGGCAAGCAGTGCCTCGACGTAGCGCGCTTCTGGTAGCGCATCGCGCAGCGCATGCGAATTGAAGTCGCAGTACGGGCATTTGCTCACGCACCACGGAAAATGAACATAGAGGGACAAAGGTGGCAGGACATCACTGACCACAGCGCCAGCAGGTCCCGTAGCGTCCTCGACGGCAGGGGCGCTCTTCATCGCAGCTGCGCCAGCAATGCAGTCAGTGCGAGTCCGCGGTGACTGATGGCGTTCTTCTCCGCGGCGGGCATTTCGGCTGCGGTCACGTTCAGGCCCTGCGGCCAGAAGAGCGGGTCGTAGCCAAAGCCGCCTGCGCCGCGCGGCGCCTCACCGATGCGTCCTTCCCAGGCGCCTTCGGCCAGCAGCGGTTCGGGATCATCGGCGTCGGCCACGAAGGCGATCACGCAGCGATAGCGCGCCGTGCGCCGGGATGCGGGCAGGTCGGCGAGTTCCGCCAGAAGCTTCGCGTTATTGGCCGCATCGGTGGCACCGGCACCGGCATAGCGGGCCGACCACACACCGGGCCGGCCGCCGAGCGCATCCACCTCGATACCCGAGTCATCCGCCAGCGCCGGCAATCCGGACAAGCGTGCGGCATGGCGGGCCTTGAGCAGCGCATTGGCCTGAAAGGTGTCTCCGGTTTCCTCGGCCGACTCGATGTTCAACGCGGTCTGCAGCACCAGCTCGAAGCCCAGCGGCCCCAGCAGTGCGGTCAGTTCGCGTTGCTTGCCGATATTGCCCGTGGCCAGCACCACACGCTGCCCGGCCAGCGCCCCGGATGGCAACCGACGCGCCGTGCGCGCGCCAGCCGTCCGAGCGTCGTCCATCAGCGTGCCGGCGCCGCGCCCAGCTGCGTGGCCAGAGTGGCGCGCTGCAGTTCGAACAATTGCGCCGTGCCCTGGGTGGCCAGCGCCAGCAGCGCGTCGAGCTCATCGCGACGCATGGCGTGACCCTCGGCTGTGCCCTGCACTTCGATGAAACCGCCGCCGCTGTTCATCACCACATTCATGTCGGTTTCGGCGGAGGAATCCTCGAGGTAGTCGAGATCAAGTACCGGCCGTCCGGCGACGATGCCCACCGAAATTGCCGCCACCTGGCCGTGCAGTGGATTGGCCACGCCCTTCTGCGCCACCAGCTGCGCGCAGGCATCCGCCAGCGCCACGTACGCACCGGTTACCGACGCCGTGCGCGTGCCGCCATCGGCCTGCAGCACGTCGCAGTCGAGCGTAACCGTGCGCTCGCCCAGTGCCGACATGTTCAGCGCCGCGCGTAGCGAACGACCGATCAGCCGCTGGATTTCCTGCGTGCGCCCGGACTGCTTGCCCTTGGCCGCCTCGCGCGCACCGCGCGTATGCGTGGCGCGCGGCAGCATGCCGTATTCGGCCGTGACCCAGCCCTGCCCCTTGCCGCGCAGGAAGCCCGGCACGCCCTCTTCGATGCTGGCGGTACACAGCACGCGGGTGTGACCGAACTCCACCAGCACGGAGCCCTCCGCATAACGCGTGTAGCCGCGCGTGAATTTGACCGGGCGCAGCGCATCCGTCGCGCGCCCATCGCGGCGCGCCGCTACGGATGTATTCACAGCAACCTCATCACGGCAGCGGAGGAATTGTCGGCGCCCACACCGGCGCGACGTACGGAAAACTCGGTAATGGCCTGCAACGCCGTCTTCAGCGGCACGCCGGAGTAGAACGACGCCGCGATGTCCTCATCGAGCAGGTTGGCCCAGAAGCCATCGGTGCACACCAGCAGCGAATCATTGGGCTGCAGGTGCACGCAGCGGCCGACGCGCATCTCGGGCAGCATCGGGTCGCCGCCCAGGCAGGTCTCGACGAAGTTGCGCATCGGGTGATTCATCGCCTGGTGCGCACTGATCAGGCCTTCCTGCAGCAGCAGTTCGACATGGCTGTGATCGCGGGTGCGCGTGACGATCTGGCCGGCGCGCAGGTGGTATACGCGGCTGTCGCCGACGTGGGCCCACCAGGCGGTGCCATCCTGCACCAGGCAGACCGCGCCGGTGGCGCGCGGACGCTGCTCCAGCGGCAGCGGCAAGCCCATGGCCACCATGTCGGTGTGCGCAGCGCCCAGCGTCATATGCAGGAAGCTCAAGGGGTCGAGCAGGGGCTGCGTTTGCGCGGCATAGCGCATCAGCAGCGTCTTGCGCGCCAGCTCCGCCGCCTTCGCGCCGTCGGCATGACCGCCCATGCCATCGAAGGCGGCGATCAGCGCGGAATCGGAGTTCACGGCAGCGGCGATGCGATCCTGATTCTCTTCACGGGCCCCGACCAGGCTGATTTCGGCGAATTCGACTTGCAAAACCGTACCCTGCCGTTCAGCTAAACTATTACGCAATTATTGCACCCCGCCGCCGCGCAAGACAGGTTATCGATGATCGCCAGCATGACCGGCTTCGCCCGGTCCGAAACCTCTGTTCCCGGCGGCACGCTGGTATGCGAACTGCGCAGCGTCAATCACCGCTTCCTGGAGGTCGCGCTGCGGCTGCCGGAAGAGCTGCGCGCGCTGGAGGGCGAACTGCGCGCACAGCTGCAGAAAGAGCTGCGCCGCGGCAAGGTCGACGGCATCTTTACTTATCGCTTTGCAACGCAGGGCGATCGGCAGCTCGAGCTGGATCGCGCGCTGGTGGACCGCCTCGTACCGCTGCTCGGCGAGCTGGCCTCGACCAGTCGCGCCGCCGGCAGCGCCACCGTGCAGGTCAATCTGGTGGATCTGCTGCGCTATCCCGGCGTACTGCGCGAAGGCGCGGCTGACGCAGAAGTTCTCTACGCCGCCGCGCGCTCACTGTTTGCGCGAGCCCTCGTCGACCTGAAGAGCATGCGCGCCAGCGAAGGCTCCCGGCTGAAGGTGCTGGTGGAGCAGCGTTGCGCGCAGCTGGAAGGCCTGGTGGCCGATGTGCGGGCGCGGCTGCCGGAGGTGCAGGCCGCTATCCGCAAGCGCTTCACGGAGCGCCTGGCCGAGATCACGGCCACCGTCGATGCCGATCGCATCGAGCAGGAAGTGGCGCTGCTACTGCAGCGCATGGATGTGGACGAGGAACTCGACCGGCTCACCGGCCACATCGCCGAGACGCGCAAGGTGGTCGCGAGTCCCGAAGCCGCAGGCCGACGACTGGATTTCCTCATGCAGGAATTCAATCGCGAAGCCAACACCCTGTCATCGAAGTCGCAGGACCTGGCCACCACGCGCATTGCGGTGGACATGAAAGTGCTGATCGAGCAGGTGCGCGAACAGGTCCAGAACATCGAGTAGCGCTGGCGGGTTATGTCGCACCCGCCGATGTCGCTGATCGCTGACGTTTCCTTCCGCCCACAAGGCTCGAGCACGCAGGCCCGGGCTATAAATGCGTCATGAACAGACAGGACGTCATCACGCCGGGAATCGAGGTACACGAGCATCTGCTCAACCAGCAGGAGCACGGCTTTCTCGCCAGCATGTTCGAAGCCTGGTCCAACCGCACTTTGACCGAGGCGGAATTCCGGTTGCTGATTGCGCAGGTCACCGAGCCGGAGGGCTAGGCGGGCAATCCCTACGCCCTGGCAGTCGCGGATGAGATCCGGCTGCGCGGCAGAATTCTGCGCTTCAGCTGATCACGGCGCGTTTTCAGCTCTTCGCCCAGCGCCAGCAGATCCATGCCTGCACTGCGGGCCTCGGCGAACATGCCGTCGCGCTTTTCCTCTTCCTGCACATGGTGGCGGACCAACGTGCCCAGCACCTTGATCTTCGCGGTGAAGTGCGCGTCATCGGGGGAGGATTGCTGGATCTGCGCGATCAGGATCTTTACTCCGTCATGCTCCACCTCGGCTTCATGATGCATCTCCACATCGCCGGTGGCCTGCATGAACGCCGGATAGAAGATCTCCTCCTCGATGCGCATGTGCACCGCCAGCAGTTCGCAGATCTTGCTACCCAGTGCCGCGCGCTCTTCGTGACCGCGTGTCTGCGCAAACCGGCGGAACATCCGTTCAACGCGCTGGTGGTCAGCCTTCAGCAGATCGATGGCGTCGAGCGGACGAGCCTTCGAGGCGCGCCGGGGTTTGGCGCGAATGAGTATCGCATCCAGTACCCGGTTCGTCTCGGCCATGGCTCGTTCCTGTCATTGATGCGCAAACAAGAAGGGGAACGAACCGAAATTACTAGCTGTGGATACCCGATCCTAGTCTCGGCGACCTGGCCATTGCGGTAGGAGCGCTCCGACTCCTATCGGCTCATGCACTACCAGATGGCGAGCAGCTTCTCTCCAGAGTTCGCCATCGGATCCCCGGCCTTGCAGCCGAAGGCCGCGGCATAGGCGGGCACATTGGTCGGAGTGCCATTGGCCCGCACGCCATCGGGTGCGTGCTCGTTCGAAGCCACCAGCACTTTCATCGCCTCAGGTCGCAGCTGTCCGCGCCACACGGAAGCGAAGCCGAGGAAGAACCGCTGCTGGCGCGTGAGTCCGTCGATCTTTGGGTCCGGCTGATCCTTCGTGGCACGTTGCAGGGCGTCGTACGCCACATTCAGGCCGCCGAGATCGGCGATGTTCTCGCCCAGGGTGAGCTTGCCGTTCACTTTCAGACCAGGCATTGCGTCGTAGCCGTTGTACTGCCCAATGAGCCTGCCGGTCAGCGCCGTGAATCGGGCCTTGTCCTCCTTGCTCCACCAGTCTTCCAGATTGCCGGTGGGACCGAAGCGCGAGCCCTGATCGTCGTAGCCGTGGATCAGCTCGTGGCCGATCACCGCACCAATCGCGCCGTAGTTCAGTGCATCGTCGGCCTTGGGATCGAAGAACGGCGGCTGCAGGATCGCCGCCGGGAACACCACTTCATTCTGCAGCCAGTTGTTGTAGGCATTGACCTCCTGCGGAGTCATCTGCCATTCGGTACGATCGGTGGGCTTGCCAATCTTGTCCAGGTCATAGCGGTAGTTGAAGGCGCGCGCCGCCATCACATTGGCGTAGTAATTGTCGCGACTGGTGGTCAGGCCACTCCACTCGCGCCACTTGGTGGGATAGCCGATCTTCGAGCTGAAGGCGCTCCACTTCGCCAGCGCACGGGTCCTGGTGGCCTCGCTCATCCACGCCAGGTTCTGCAGTCGTACTTTCAGCGCCGCCAGCAGGTTGTCCACCAGCGCCTGCATGCGTGCACGCGACTCGGGCGGGAACGCCACCTGCACATAGAGTTGCCCCATGGCTTCCCCGGCATTGGTGTCGAGCTGCGCCAGCACGCGCTTCCACGGCGCCTTGATCTCCTGCTGGCCGTTGAGGGTCTTGCTGTAGAAGTTGAAGGTTTCCGTGACGAAAGCATCGCTCAGATAGCGCGCCGCATCATCCACGAGCCGGTAACGCAGATAGCTCTGCCACTGCGACACGGGCACATCGCCCAGCATGCGGTCCACTTCGCGGAAGAAATCCGGCATTGCCGCGGAAAACTTCGCGGGCGGGGCCAGCTTCTGCGCCGCGAAGAATTCCGTCCAGGAAAAACGCGGCGTGAGCTTGTCGGCTTCGGCCAGCGTCACCGGGTTGTAGTACAGCGACAGATCCCGCGCCAGCTGTTCGCGCGACTTCGACGCTTTGGCCAGTCGCGTTTCGAAGGCCATCACCTGCCGGGCCTGCGCGGCCGCATCCGCGGCCGGCGCGCCCGCAAGTTCGAGCACCTTGGCGATGTGCACCACGTAGGCCTCACGAATGGCCTTCTTGTCTGCGTCGAAGTAGTAGTTCCGGTCCGGCAGGCCGGTGCCATCCTGCGCTGCATAGGCCATCTTCACGGCGGAGTTCTTGAAGTCCGATTCCGAGAAGAAGCTGAACAGGCGATTCTCGCCACGCGCCGCCACCGTGCGCAGATAAGCAGCAATCGAAGCGCTGTCACTCAGCGCGTCGATCGCATCCAGCCGGCTCTTCAGCGGCGCAATGCCATCTGCATTGCGTTTGGCACCATCCATTCCGGTGGCCCAGAAGTCGGCGATGATCTTCTCGATGCCGCTCGGCGCGCTCTTTGCCGCCAACTGCTCCGCAAGTTGTTTCTGCACCTGAAGCGAACGCTCGGCGAGCACGTCGAAGGCGCCCCAGGTCTGCTGGTCGGCGGGGATGGGATTTGCGGCCAGCCACTTGCTGTTCGCGTACTGCTCCAGGTCGACACAGGCGCTCTTCGAAGCGTCGATGTCGGAGGGCTGGAAGCGGATGGGCTGGATCAGCTGGCTCTCATCCAGCTTGAAGGCCGGTGCGGCAGCTGCATCGGGCTTCGACTCAGACGCGCGCTGGCACGCGGCCAGCGCAAGCAGCGTTGCCGAGGCCATGGGCAGGATCAGCGCGCGTCTGTTCATGGGCACTGCGTTACCAGATCACCACGCGCTTGTCGTCGGCGTTGGCCATCGGATCACCGGGCTTGCAGCTGAATGCCGCCGCATACGCCGGCAGGTTGCTGGGCGTGCCATTGGCGCGGATGCGGCCCGGCGAGTGCGGATCGGAGGCCAGCTGCACCTTCAGTGCCTTGTCGCGGATCTGGTCACGCCATACCGCGGCGAAGCCCAGGAAGAAGCGCTGATCGCGCGTCAGGCCGTCGATCTTCGGATCGGGCTTGTCCTTGGTCGCGCTCTGCAGCGCGTCGTAGGCGATGTTGATGCCGCCGAGATCGGCAATGTTCTCGCCAAGCGTCAGGTTGCCATTCACCTTCTCGCCCATCAGCGTATAGCCGCTGTACTGCTTCACCAGCTTGCCGGTGAGCGCGGCGAATTTCTTCGCATCCTCCGGCGTCCACCACTGCTCGAAATTGCCGGTGGGTCCGAAGCGCGCACCTTGGTCGTCATAGCCGTGGGTGATCTCGTGGCCGATCACAGCTCCAATTGCGCCGTAGTTCAGCGGATCGTCGGCCTTCGGATCGAAGAATGGCGGCTGCAGAATCGCGGCCGGGAACACGATCTCGTTCTGCAGCGGGTTGTAGTAGGCGTTCACCGTCTGCGGCGTCATCGTCCACTCGGTCTTGTCGCTGGGCTTGCCGATCTTGTTGAGGTCGTAGCGGTAGTTGAATGCATGCGCGGCCATCATGTTCTCGAAGTAGCTGTCCTTCGAGGTGCTGAGGCCCGACCAGTCGCGCCATTTGCTGGGGTAGCCGACCTTCGGCGTGAACGCGCTCCACTTTTCCAGCGCCTTGGCCTTGGTGGCCTCGCTCATCCAGGTAAGATTCTGGATGCGCACCTTCAGCGCCTGGCGCAGGTTTTCCACCAATTGCTGCATGCGGTCACGCGATTCGGGCGGGAAGGCCACCTGCACATAGATCTGGCCCATTGCCTCGCCGGCGCCGGTCTCGATCTGACCCAGCACTCGCTTCCAGCGATCCTTGATCTTTTCCTGACCAGCCATCTTCTTGCTGTAGAAATCGAAGGATTCGTTGACGAAATCGTCGCTGAGGTAGGGCGACGCATCATCGACCAGATGGAAACGCAAAAAGCTCTGCCACTGCACCACCGGCACGTCGGCGAGCATCTTGTTCACTTCCTTGTGGAAGTCCGGCATGCCCAGCGAGAACATGGTGGGCGCCGCAACCTTCTGCGAATCGAAGAAGGTGGTCCATGAGAAATTCGGCGTCAGCTTGTCCGCGTCCGCCAGGCTCATGGGGTTGTAGTAGATAGAGACGTCGCGTGACAGCTCTTCACGCGACTTCGACACCTTCGCAAGCCGTGTCTCGAAGGCCATCACCTGCTTCGCCTGCTTGTCGGCATCAGCCGCCGGTACTCCGGACAGCTCCAGCACCTTGGCCACATGCTTCACGAAGTCTTCGCGCACTTCCTTCTTCGCGGCGTCGAAGTAGTAGGTCTTGTCCGGCAGACTCGTGCCGCCCTGCTCCACATAGGCGATCTTCATCGCGGAGTTCTTGAAATCCGCCTCGGAGCCGAAGCCGAACAGCGGATTCTCGCCGCGCGCAGCCACGGTACGCAGATAGGCAGCGATGGAGGCGCCATCCTTCAATGCGTCGATCTCGGCCAGGCGGCTCTTCAGCGGCGCAATGCCTTCGGCGTTGAGCTTCTTCTCGTCCATGCCCGTGGACCAGATGTCGCCGATGATCTTTTCAATGCCAGTGGGCGCGGATTTGGCGGCGATCTGCTCGGCCAGCTGCTTCTGCACCTGCAGTGAACGCTCGCGCAGCACATTGAATGCGCCCCAGCGCACCTGGTCGGCAGGAATCGGGTTCGCCGCCAGCCATTTGTCGTTGGCGTAGGCGCCCAGATCCGTGCACGCGCTCTTGGAGGCATCGATGTCGGCCGGCGTGAAGCGGATGGGTTGGATCAACTCGCTCTCGTTGAGCTTGAAAGCCGGTGGCGCCGCGGCGGCTTCGGTCTTGGTATCGGCTGCCTTCTGGCAGCCCGCCAGTGCCGTGAGAACGGCCGCGGCAACGGACAGAGCGAGCAACTGCTTGGGGCGGGACATAGATACTCCGTGCGTGAAAAGAGCTGACGTCTCTATAAGGACGCAATGGGTGGGGACTATAGCGATATGCCGTCGTTCCTTCGCGAGCGGCGGTGCTGGCGCGGCGGGCCCTAGGGGCGGCCCGGCGAATAAGTGTTTCTTATAAGAAACTATATATCGCGATTTCTGTCTATTGTTTCGAATAGTGCACCTTGCCCAACATACGAAACAGCCAGCTATAGTGCTGCCCCGATGCCCGCCCCCCAGCCCGCCAACAACCGCCTGTTTGTGATCTCCGCGCCCTCCGGCGCCGGCAAGACCAGCCTGGTGAAGGCGCTGCGCGAGAAGCTCCCGGAGCTGCGTGTTTCAACCTCGCACACCACCCGGCCCGCCCGTCCCAATGAGCAGGAAGGTCGCGAGTACTACTTCGTCGACAACGCGCGCTTCGATGAGATGGTGGCCGCGGGCGCCTTCCTCGAGCATGCGCGGGTATTCGACAACCAGTACGGCACCAGCCGGCACCAGCTGGAAGAGAAACTCGCGGCGGACAATGAGGTGATCCTGGAGATCGACTGGCAGGGTGCGCGACAGGTGCGCGCCGCGCTGCCCGGATGCCGCACCATATTCATTCTCCCGCCGTCACGGGAAGCGCTGCGGCAGCGCCTCAACGACCGGCGCACGGATAGCGCCGCCGTAATCGAGCGACGCCTGGCGGATGCCGTGGACGACATGTCCCACTACCGGGAATTTGACTACGTGGTGGTCAACGACAACTTCGCCCAGGCCGCCGAAGCACTGGTGGCCATCGTCCGGGGCCGCGGCGAGGCCCTCAAGGCCACCCGGCCGGAACTGTCCCCCGTACTGGCAAATCTGCTAGAATTTTCAACCCCCTAGGCGAACCCAAGCGGATTTCAAAGCACATGGCCCGAATCACTGTCGAAGACTGCCTGCCCAATGTCGAAAACCTGTTCCAGCTGGTGCTGCTGGCTTCCGCCCGCGCGCGTCGCCTGGCCAATGGCGCCGAGCCCACCGTGCCGGTGGACAACGACAAGGTCACGGTGATCGCGCTGCGCGAGATCGCCGAAGGCAACATCACCCCCGAGATGCTGGTCGAGCCCGAGCCGGTACCCGAGCCCATCGTCAACGACATCGACGCGCAGCTCGAGAATTTCCGCGCGCCGCAGTTCGGCCTGATCGGGGAGTAAGCACTAGCGCATGGACTATGCGTCTTCGCTGCTCGGCCTGATCCCAGGGTCCAGCGCAAGGCGCACTCCCGGCCTCAAGGAATTGCTCGCCAAGGCCGAGCAGTACCTGCCACCCGAACAGGTGGCGCGCATCCGCGAGGCCGCGGACTTCGGCGCCGAAGCTCACCAGGGTCAGAAACGCCTTTCGGGCGAGCCCTACATCGCCCATCCGCTGGCCGCTGCGGAAATCCTTGCTGATCTGCACCTGGATGCCGACACCATTGTCGGGGCCATCCTGCATGACGTCATCGAAGACACGCCCATCGCGAAGGAAGACATCGAGCGGCGCTTCGGAAAAGACGTGGCAGAAATCGTCGATGGCGTCACCAAGCTCGACCAGATCAAGTTCAAGAACCGCGAGGAAGCTCAGGCCGAGTCCTTCCGCAAGATGCTGCTGGCCATGGTGCGCGATCTGCGCGTCATCATGGTCAAGCTCGCCGATCGCACGCACAACATGCGCACCATCGGCGCCATGTCGCCGCAGAAGCGGCGCACGATTGCGCGCGAGACGCTGGAGATCTACGCACCTGTGGCCGAGCGGCTCGGGCTCTACAACATCAAGCTCGAACTGGAAGACCTCGGTTTTCGCGCTCTGTATCCGCAGCGCTACCGCGTCATCGAACGCGCGCTGAAGCGCGCCCGCGGCAACCAGAAGGAATTCCTCGGCAAGATCGAGAAGGCGCTGACCGAGGCGCTGAAGAAGGCGGGCATTGCCGGCAAGGTGGAATCGCGCGAGAAGCATCTGTACAGCATCTACAAGAAGATGCGGCGCAAGCGCTCGCTGCTGGCGCAGGTGGTCGATGTGTATGGGCTGCGCATCCTCATCGACAATGTCGACACCTGCTATCGCACGCTGGGCGTGGTGCATGCCACGTACCGCCCGATGCCGGGCCGCTTCAAGGACTACATCGCCATTCCGCGCGTGAATGGCTACCAGTCGCTGCACACTACGCTGTTCGGCCCCAATGGCGTGCCCATCGAAGTGCAGATCCGCACCGGCGACATGCACAACATCGCCGAGGCCGGCGTGGCCGCGCACTGGAAGTACAAATCCGGCGCCACCGACGGCAGCGATTCGGCGCAGCAGGAACGTGCGCGCGCCTGGATCTCGCATCTGATGGAGATGCAGGCCAGCGGCAACGCCGAAGAATTCATCGAGAGCGTCAAGGTGGACCTGTTCCCGGACAAGGTCTACGTGTTCACGCCCAAGGGCGCCATCCTGCGCCTGCCGCGCGGCGCCACCGTGGTGGATTTCGCGTACGCCGTGCACACCGATGTGGGCAATCGCTGCGTGGCGGCCAAGGTGGACCGCAGGCTGTCGCCGCTGCGCACCGTGCTGCGCAATGGTCAGACGGTGCAGATCATCACCGCCAAGGGCGCATCACCAAATCCGTCGTGGGTGAACTTCGTCGCCACGGCCAAGGCGCGCAGCGCCATCCGCCATTACCTGAAGGCACTGCAACGTTCCGAGGCCATTGAGCTCGGCCAGCAGCTGCTGAACTCGGCGCTGGAGGAATTCCAGCTCAGCGTCGACAAGATCGAGACCGCAGTGATGGCGCAGGCACTGCAGGAATTTCACGCCAGGGATCGCGATGAGCTGCTGGCGCAGATCGGCCTGGGCGAACGCCTGGCGCCGCTGGTAGCGCGCAGGCTGCTGCCCGGCGGGCACGATGAAAAGGGCGGCATCACACCGCTCACCGTGGCCGGCACCGAGGGTCTGCTGGTGACCTACGCACGCTGCTGCCGACCGATTCCGGACGACCCGATCATTGCGTATCTGTCGGCCGGGCGCGGCATCATCATCCACCGCGATACCTGCGGCAATGTCGAGGATTACCACAAGCATCCGGAAAAATGGCAGCCGGTGGCGTGGCAGAAAGACCTCACCCGCTACTTCAGCGCCGAGGTGCGCATCGAGGCGGAAAACAAGATCGGCATGCTGGCCGGCATCTCCGCTGCCATCGCCAGCACTGGCACCAATATCGGTCATGCCACGGTGGAACAGCGCGATGGCGACGTGTCGCTGATCAAGCTCGAAGTCGAGGTGAAAGATCGCAAGCATCTGGCGCGCGTGGTGCGTACCATTCGGCAGATGCCTGAAGTGCTGCGCGTATCGCGCTACCAGGCTTCGCGACGGAGCCAGGAAGAATGAGCCGCCAGATCATCAGCACGCCCAATGCCCCTGCTGCCATCGGCACGTATTCGCAGGGCGTACGCGTGCGCGACACTGTGTATATCTCCGGGCAGGTGCCGCTCGATCCGGCCACCATGCAGATGGTCAGCGGCGACATCGACGCCGAGATCAAACGCGTATTCGAAAATCTCAAGGCTGTTGCCGCCGCCGCCGGTGGCACGTTGAACCATGCTGTGAAGGTCACGGTGTTCCTCACCGATCTTGCGCACTTCGGGCGCGTCAACGAAATCATGGCCACCTACTTCCAGCAACCCTATCCGGCGCGTGCTGCGGTGGGTGTTGCGGCGCTGCCCAAGGGCGCCCGCGTGGAGATGGAGTGCATTCTCGAGCTGTGAAGGCGCGCGCACCGCGCGCCGCCGCGACGCCGACACGCGCGCCGCCGACGCAGGCCTTCGCCACTGATCCGCTGTTCCTGCTGCCCGCACGCTACGAGGACCGCACGCGCGTCACTCCCATCGGCGCGCTGCAGAATGGCGCGCGCGCCGTTATTGAAGGCGAGGTGCAGATCGCCGATGTGATCTATCGCCGGCGACGCGCGCTGCTGGTGCGGATTTCCGATGGGTCGGGATTCCTGAACCTGCGGTTCTTCTATTTTTCGCGCGCCCAGCAGGAAGGTCTTGTGCGCGGCACGCAGTTGCGCTGCATCGGCGAGGTACGACGCGGACCACAGGGCCTGGAGATGATCCATCCGGAATACCGGCGCATTGCCGTACAACCCGAGCCGCTGGAAGACCGGCTCACGCCCATCTATCCATTGACCGAAGGCATCACGCAGGGTCGCGTGCGGATGGCTGCGAACAAAGCGCTGGCGAAGCTGGCCGCGAATCCCGCGCAGGATCTGCTGCCGGAAGATGTGGTGAAACGACTGCATCTGCCCACGCTGCGCGAGGCGCTGGAGTTCGTGCATCATCCACCCGTGGGCACTTCGCTGGCAGAGCTGGCCGCCGGGCGCCATCCCGCACAGCGGCGCCTGGCCTTCGAAGAACTGCTGGCACACCAGCTTTCACTGCAGCAATTGAAGCAGCGCATACAGAGTGAACCGGCAGAGGCCCTGCACGATCGCACCGGACTGGCAGCGCGATTCGTGGCAGAACTCCCCTTTGCACTGACCGGCGCACAGCGACGCGTGCTCACCGACGTGGAGCGCGACTTGGCCCGCGACGTGCCCATGGTGCGGCTGGTGCAGGGCGATGTGGGATGCGGCAAGACCGTGGTCGCCGCCGCGGCAGCGGCGCGCGCCGTGGGCAGTGGCCGGCAGGCTGCGTTGATGGCGCCCACCGAACTGCTGGCCGAACAGCACTGGCGCAGCTTCGACAAATGGTTCAGACCGCTGGGCCTCACGGTGGCATTGCTGTCGGGTTCACAGCCGGCTCGCACGCGACGCAGCGCGCTCGAAGCCGTGGCCAACGGCGAGGTACACATCGCCGTGGGCACGCATGCGCTGTTCCAGGAGGGCGTACAGTTCCACGATCTGGCCTTGGCCATCGTGGATGAACAGCATCGCTTCGGCGTGCAGCAACGGCTGCAGCTGAAGGAAAAAGGCCGCCGCGGCGCGCATGCACCGCACCAGCTCATCATGACCGCCACGCCCATTCCGCGCACGCTGGCAATGACCGCGTATGCGGACCTCGATGTCTCGGTGATAGATGAGCTGCCGCCAGGCCGAACGCCGATACGCACCGTGGTGCTGGCCGAGGAGCGGCGCGCCGAAGTGGTGGAGCGCATCCACGCCGCCTGCCGTGAAGGCCGTCAGGCCTACTGGGTATGCACGCTGATCGAGGAATCCGAAGAGTTGCGCGCGCAGGCCGCCGAAGAAACCGCGTCACAACTCGCCGAGGCGCTGCCTGGCATCCGCATCGGTCTGGTGCACGGCCGCATGCCACCCAAGGCCAAGGAAAAGGCCATGCATGATTTCAAGGACGGCCGCACGCAGCTGCTTGTGGCCACCACCGTGATCGAGGTGGGCGTCGACGTACCCAACGCCAGCCTGATGGTCATCGAAAACGCCGAGCGCATGGGCCTGGCGCAGCTTCACCAGCTGCGTGGCCGCGTGGGACGCGGCACACAGGAATCCAGTTGCGTACTGTTGTATCGCGCGCCGCTGTCGCAGATGGCGCGCGAACGGCTGGCCGCCATCCGCGACAGCAATGACGGCTTCGAGATCGCCCGCAAGGATCTGGAGCTGCGCGGTCCCGGCGAGCTGCTGGGCACGCGGCAAACCGGCCTCGCCGCGCTGCGCGTGGCGGACCTGATCCGCGATGCCGACCTGCTGCCCAAGGTACGCGATGTCGCCGAGCACCTGCTGCGCGATAATGACTCGATCATCGCGCCGCTGCGCGATCGCTGGATCGGTGGAGCAGAGGAATATGGCCGCGTCGGTTAGTGAAAGACTGTATGGCATCCCGGCCGCGCCGCTGCTGCGGCGGGCCTGGGCCTATGCGCAGCTCATGCGGCTCGACAAACCCATCGGCATCCTGCTGCTGCTGTGGCCTACGCTGTGGGCACTGTGGATCGCGGCGCGCGCACTTCCAGGCGCAGCCGGGCAGGGATGGCGCGAGTCCCTGCCATCGACGAGGTTGCTGCTCATCTTCATCGCCGGCACTGTCGTGATGCGCTCGGCCGGCTGCGTGATCAACGATTTCGCCGATCGCAACATCGACCCTCATGTGAAGCGTACGCGGGGCCGGCCGCTGGCATCGCGGCGCGTGTCGCCCTACGAGGCGTTGACCCTGTTCGGTGTGCTGGTGGCGCTGGCACTGCTGCTGGTCACACGGCTCGACCAGCGCACCGTGTATTTCTCTCTCGTCGGTGCCGCGCTCACCATCAGCTATCCCTTCATGAAGCGCTTCTTCGCACTGCCCCAGTTCTATCTGGGCGCAGCCTTCGGCTGGGCCGTGCCGATGGCCTTCGTGGCCACACTGGGCAGCGTGCCGCGCGTAGGTTGGGTGCTGTTCATCGTTACGCTGCTGTGGGCCGGTGTGTACGACACCATCTATGGCATGGTCGACCGCGACGACGACATCAAGCTCGGCGTACAGTCCACCGCCATCGCCTTCGGCGACATGGATACGCTCATCATCGGCGCCATGCAGCTCATGGTTCTCGGTGGCCTGCTGCTGGCGGGTCGCAGCACCGGCCTGCATTGGCCCTTCCATGCCTCCTTGATCGTCGCGGCAGCCTTGTTTGCCTGGCAGCAATGGCTGATCCGCAACGCTGAGCGCGAGGCCTGCTTCAAGGCCTTTCTCAACAACCACTGGGTGGGGCTGGTGGTGATGATCGGCGTGATAGCCGGGCGGTGACGATCGGCCGCTAATTGACCCGCTGCGCTGCCAGGTGATTGGCGATATGCACCTTGTCCCGGCGTCCGGTCTTGGGATCGGTTCTGTGCAAGTTGAATGCCGTGCTCTTGAACGGCCCTTGCATCAGGTCCAGCAGCATGGCCTCGGAGATCTTGTTTTCCGGCGTCGCGAACGGCGATATCAGCTCGACCAGCCAGACACGTTCACCGGAACGCCACTCTTCAGGCGAAAGCCGCTCGCCCTTCTCCAGCTTCGCCTCCGCGCCTTCGGACAACCTTGCCCAGATCGCCACGCCCAAAGGCAGCTGTTCCAGGCCTTCCTTCGACAGGCCAGCCATGGAGAAAGACTTCGGATCGAGGCTGGAGGACCCCGGCAGAGGTCCAAAACGGAATACTCGGAATTGCTCGTGCAGCACCGCCGGCATGAAGGACCATTCCAGGTCCTTGATGCGCAGCTCGCGATGCAGCGGTGACTGGGACAGCACCCAGACGATCTGTCCCAGCGCCTCTGCCACGGTACGCGGCACGCCCGGCCCCGGTTCTCCACTGGAAACGGGTTGTTTGTTTTCCATGTTCATCCGGCAATCGCCCTCGTATTCGCCACCGTCGTCAGCAATTCCAGCGTCCGGGCATCCACATGCCGCCGCGGCATCAGATCCAGCATGACAGACCCTTCGTCCGAGAAGCCAGCGATGGCATCGATCATCTGCAGCCGGCGGCGCGCCACGAAATCCAGGGGCGTGTGCAACGCGCCGCGGTCATGTTCTCCTGAGTACGTTTCGACATCAGAGTCTTGCGTATCGGTCCCGCTCCGCCACAGATCCTGTCGCGGTGCATTGTCTGGCCTGGTTGTCCAGTCCGTCACACTTTGCTCGAGTTCACTCTGCGGACCGTGAGCACGGTGATCGTCCCCACGCTCCTCGATATCCGCTTGCGGCACCTCCTCCGGGTCTACGGGCGCCTGGCGCGTCAATTCCTGCGCTGCCAAAGATGTGTCGTCTGACCTGCGATCCAGATCTTCAATATTGGTGGACGGAATCGCGGCACCAGTCCGATCGATAACACGCCGCTTGCCCGTCGACTGACGGGCCGTCAGTTCGGTTTCGAGAGCGTCAGCCCGGGACGTTGCTGCGCCACCTGACCGCAGCGCCGGCACCTCGGAAGGATCAACGATCCGCGTGGAGTAGTCGGGATAGGCTAGGGCGACGTCGCCAACCTGGCCTACAGTTCCGTCTTCGAATACCAGTTCGCCGACCGCGGTGACCACGTTACCGGTCGCACCCTCCACGGTTTGTCCGGTGAGATCCCTGGTCAGACCAATGGCGCGGACCCCGGCGGATGCCAGTGACCGCAACTCACCCTGCTGGCTGACGCCATCCTGATTCGCATCCTGCCAGACCTGGAACGCGCCAAATCGGTCGTCACCCGCATCCAAGTATCCGTTCTGGTTCGAATCAAAGGCGGAAAGCCCTTCCAGATCGGTGCTGGCGCCTTCCACGTCATCGACAAAGGAGATCTCTGTGCGTCCGCTGATAGTGCCGTCCTGGTTGCGGTCCAACACCAGCAATCCGTCGTCTGGCGCTACCCAGCCCACGTGGCGTGCTTCCTGTCCGTCGATCACCTGGTAGGTGACCTTCGACTGACCCGGTGAGACGAGCTCAACGCCGTCAAAGTCCAGATCGAGCACGATCGGTGACATGTACGTCGCGTAAGTGTCGAAAGTGACCGTGATCGGATTGCTCGATCGGCCCGTGTCATCGACGGCCTCGAATGTCAAATAGGCCGCGCCGTAGATTTCCTGATAGGTGTATTCCCATGTGGAGTAGTCGTACGTTCCGAATGTTATGTTGGCATAGAGGTCGCCAGCGCTCGTGATGGTGACAACGCTGCTGACGTCTTCCCAGTAAGGCGTATAGGACTGCTGTCCGTCCATCACGAGCAACACCGCACGATCCTGATATCCGCCGATGACGCGGTATGTAATGGCGCCGCCGTCCAGGTCGGTTGCCGAGGCATGGCCCACATAGTTGCTGGCAGGCCCTGTTGCTCTGGGTGTGAAGCTCATTACCGGCGGATGCTCGGGAATGATGTTGATAACCGTCTCGGCCGGCTGCCAGAACCCCGCTCCGTCCACGACCCAATAGTGAACCTTGTAGACCGATGCAACGCCGGGCGGAAAGGTCTTGTTCAGATACAACTGGCCGTCCGGTTGAATGGTGAAGAACCCCGGATTTTCCGGATCCTGGTCGCCGCCATAACCACTCATCATGTAGTACGAGATTGGCCCGCCGTCCGGATCTGTTGCTTGCAAGTAGAAGCCCGTGGGATGTGCCGGGCCGCCCAACCGCTCAGACATGGAGAGGGATGGTGTATTGTTGGTCGGCGCTTCATTCACGTTGGCAACATTGACGGTGACAGATGACTGGCCTGTGTACAGATTGCCACCATCACGCGCCCGCACGCCGAACGTGTACGAGGTTGCCGCTTCGTAATTCAACCCCGGGCTTTGCAGGACGATCTGCCCAGTGCTCGCGTTGATTGCGAAAATGCCAGGCGCGCCCACCAGCTCGTACTGCAGATTCTGGTAAGCAGGCGTGTAGATATCGGGATCGTATGCACCCACGGTGGCCACCACAGTACCTACCGCCGTGTTCTCTGGTACGGAGTTAATGACATAGCTCCCGCTACTCATGTACGGCGTCTCGTTGACATCCGCGATGGTCACGGAAAACGCCTCGTCGTAGTACAGACCGCCAGAATCCGTGACGCGCACGGTGATGTTGCGCGTACCCGCCGCCTCCCGATCGAAGACTGCATTGGTCGTCAGCGCGCCGCTCGTACTGATGTTGAACAGGTTGCCAGGGTTGCTCACCAGCGAGAACGTCGGCGCGTCGCCGCCGGCCTCACCGGAATCCGCGTCCGTCCGCGTGAAGGTTCCCACGGCCGTTCCAACACCCGAGTTTTCATTGACGCTGAGCCCACCGGGAACGATATCCGTAGGAGCGGCATTGAAGTTGATCGTGAGTGTGAGGGGTGATGAACTGGACGAGACCTGGCCCGTGGCCGATTCCCGTGAAGTCGCCGTAACGGTCATCTGCACGTTCTGTGCAAACGTAGCCGGACCCGTAATGCTCAAGTTCGCCAACTGTGCGGGCGTGAACGTCCAGACGCCGCTTCCCTGATTGGTACCGGCACTGAAAGCCAGCGAGGCGGGCACACCTGAAACTTGTACCGTAAGAGTCTCTGACCCATCCTGGTCGACCAATGCCGCCTGCAGATCGACGCCCAGCGCACCGAGCGCCAGCGTTGAACGTGTGGCCGGTGCCTGCGGCGCCTTGGGAGATGCAACCGTGACCATGGGCGCATCCGCGACCGGAGTGATGTTCAACTGGAAATCGCGCTGCGTGGTCAGTCCGCCGCCATCCGTCGCTGTCAGCCGAACCGTTACCGAACCGCTGGTGTTGGACTTGGTGGTGACGGTAAGTGTGCGCGTTCCGTTCACATCGGGCGCGCTGATCGTCGGTGCGTTCACCAGGTTCGAATCCCCGGCTCCCACAGTCTGTCCCGTGACCGAGACGCCGGCCGCTGGCGTGAAATCATCGGTAATCGTCACTGACAAGCTCAGCGAACCATCTTCATTGATGGTCTGCGTGGAAACCGCCGGCACAGTAGGCGGCGCGTTGGGCGACCACACCGCGTTCCACGGGTTTTCGAACGCCGAGTTGGCATGCAGCGTGTTGTACTGCGCCTGCGTGGTGGGTTTGGTATACCCCGCCATCAGGGTCACCAGAGACTCGGCGTTGATGGTCTGCGTTACATGGCCGGACGTCAGGAAGAAGTCGATCTTGTAGTTGGAGCGGTCGGCGGCATTGGTAATGACGTACCAGTCTTTTACCGTCTGGCTCGCGCCGGTTCCCACCACGGTGATGACCAGGTTGTTGCCGACCCTTTCGAACCACAGCTGGTTCTTGTCGATGCTCTGGTAGCCAATCACATCGATGTCAGTGCCGTTCGGATCGAAATTCTGGATCTCATCAGCGCCCGAAGTCGTATACACGATGTAGGTGTCGCTGTCGTCGCCACCAATCAGGATGTCGTTGCCGATACCTCCATCGAGAGTGTCGTTGCCCCACTGCGCGTCCAGCGTGTCGTTGCCGTCGCCGCCGAGCAGCGTGTCGTTGCCATAGCCGCCGTAGATCACATCATTTCCCGCACCGCCTTCGATCAGGTCGTTGCCCGAAGAACCGGTCAATGTGTCGTTGTAGGCTGACCCGAGTAATCGCTCCGGCACATCTTCGAAGATGTCGCCCGCGGCATCGCCGGCCGACCCGCTCAAGGTAGAGAGGGTCACAGTGACGCCGGCTGCTGCAGTTTCATAGCTGACCGTGTCGTAACCCGCACCGCCGAGGAAGCGATCAGCACCAGTACCGCCAATCAGCGTGTCATCTTCCGTGCCGCCCACGAGCCGATCATCACCGGCGTCGCCTTCAAGGCGGTCATTGCCGGCGCCACCATCGAGCTGATCGGCCAACAGTCCGCCGCGCAGCGTGTCGTTGCCGAATTCACCGTACAGGGTGTCGGTGCCATCACCGCCCTGCAGGGTGTCCACACCATCGCCACCACTCAGCGTGTCGTTCCCCGAGCCGCCATCCAGAAGGTCGTCGCCGAGTCCGCCGGTCAGCGTATCGTTTCCGCCGCCACCGTTGAGCGTGTCGGTTCCGTCGCCGCCATCGAGCACGTCATCCGCACCGACACCATTCAATGTGTCGTTGCCGCCGTAACCATATATGAGGTTGTTGCCTGCCTGGCCGGTGAGCGTGTCGTCACCACTGGTACCGTAGAAATAGTCGTCACTGTTCAGGACATTGAAAGTGAGGTTCTTCGTGTAGGAAAGGCCTGCACCGTTGCGGTCCGTAGCCGTCACGGCGACGGTCACCGATGTAGCCGTCTCATAGTCCAGCGCCACGCCAGCCTTGAGGCGCAGCTGATTGCCATTGACGATCTCGAAGCGTGAATCCGCGACCGTGAATGCATGCGACGCGAAGTCACCCGTATCCGGCGCATCCACATCCGTCGCGCTCAACGTACCGAGAAGAATCGGATCGAGGACCGTGCCGCTGACCGGGTGGTCGCGCTCGGCTATGCCCGCGGGGGCTCCAGAGAGCAGCACATCCGTCGGTGCATCATTCACCGAAGCCACGTCCACGCTGATCGTCTGCGTTGCCGACTGGCTGTCGGCGTCGGTCACATTGATCGAGAACGAGTCCAGCCCGTGATAATTCGCCTGCGGCGTATAGGTCCAGGCGCCTGTAGTGCCGTTGAGCGCCACGGAGCCATGCGAGGCATTCGTGTCCAGCGTATAGCCCGTGATATTGCCGTCCATGTCGACGGCGCCGACGCTCCCGGTCAATGCCGTGTCTTCGTTGGTGCCCAGATTCTGATCATCGACCTTGGGGATGGCCTTGGTTCCCACGATCCAGTAATCCCCCAATACCGCGGCGATGTCCGCCGGCATTGCAGCCGGCGTGGTGGCGGAACTGGAGGTCATTGAGTTGATCAGCGTGCTGGCGCCAGAAAGGTACAGAGTCTGGTCTGCGAGTGCGATGGAACGGACCAGCGTGGGCGTAGTCGGTGCGTAGAAGTTCTGCACCGTGAGCGCAGTGGTTCCTCCGATCACACTGACGCGCAAATCGTTGCCGCTGCGCACCAGCCAGACATGATCAGAGGTCACACCCGATATCACGATCTGGTTGATGCCTGAGGTATCCAGCAGCGTGTCACTGCCAGCCTGGTCGTCGAACACATAGGTGTCGTCGCCGAGCTCGCCCTGCAGCTGATCGTCGCCTGCTTCGCCTACGAGAATATCGTTGCCGTCACCGCCGAAGAGACTGTCATTGCCGGCACCGCCGGCGATTTGGTCGTTGCCTGTGTCGCCGTACAGTTGGTCACTGCCATCGTCGCCGCCGACGATGTCATCCTCCGTGCCGCCGTGCAGCGTGTCGTTGCCGTCGCCACCACTGAGTACATCCGCACCGGCATCGCCATTCAGGATATCAATGCCGGCGCCACCTGCCAGCAGATCCTTGTCGTTGCCGCCATTCAGCGTGTCGTCGCCGTCTTCGCCGGCGAGATTGTCTTCGCCATCACCGCCAGTGAGGGTGTCGTTGCCGAGGCCGCCCACGAGCACGTCGTTGCCGGCACGTCCGTCGAGCGTGTCGTTGCCACCCAGGCCGAAAAGGCGGTTGGCGCGAGAGTCGCCACGCAATATGTCGTTGTAACCTTCCGAGCCGACCACGTTCTCTATGGTCGAGACACCGCCAACAGCGACGATGACATCGCTGGCAGCATGGCCGCCCGATGCAGTGCGTGCCGCAAGGTCGATGGTCACCGCCGCCGTCGAGCGCACATATCGAATGGTGTCGCCGTAGGGATGCAGCATGTCCTCGGTACTGATGGCTGCGCCAGAAGTCACCGAGTCATTGCCGCCATCGAGCGTGTCGCCGCCGGCGCCACCCTCGAGTGTGTCATCGCCATCACCACCGCTCAGGCTGTCGTTTCCGACAGCGCCAGAGATCACGTCATCGCCAGCGCCTCCGCTGAGAGTGTTGGCATTGCCATCACCGACGACGAAGTCATCACCGGACGTCGAAGACTCGCCAACCAGTACCAGCTTGGTCAGATCCGCAGACAGACCATCGCGCAGCTGCAGCGTTTCAATGGCACGGGTCGGATCGTTCTGCCCTGTGATCGTGACGTAGTTGTTGCTGGCGTAGGTAATGCGCAGATCCGCATTGCCGTTCAGGCGCGAGAAAGTCAGATCGGAAAGGCCGATGTTGGCGCCCAGTTCGATGGTGTCCGATCCGCCGTCCTGCGTCGTGAACAGCTCACGGACGGTCTGGTTAGTGTTGCCGGTGCGGGTCACGCCCAGCGCGGCATTCCATTGACTGTTGGCGTTGGGCCAACTGGAAGCGGCGGGCATCGGCCGACTGGCATTGGACGTATAGATGAAGTCGACCTGCTCGCGCGAATGGTAAACCTCCTCGCCCGTGCCGTTCCGCGTCACCACCAGCTTGTAGCAATAGCGATTTCCCACACCGGAGATGTTGATGAGCCCCATGTAGGTCCATGTGGCTGTGTACAACGCAGCATTCAGTACACCGGCTTCAGTAAGGATCTCTTCAGTAGTGAACGGCGCATCCAGGATGGTGTCCTGGCCATTGGAGGAGTCGATTTCGTAGATGTCGTCGCCCGCGCCGCCATACAGGGTGTCGTTGCCACCCAGTCCGCGCAGCACATTGCCGCCATCGTCGCCACCGAGACGGTCCGCTCCAGTCGAGCCCTCCACATTCTCGATGCTGCTGTAGATGTCGCCCTTCGCGTCCTTGGTGTTCGTGCCTGAGGCCCCCAGGAACACACGAACTGCAGTGCTGGCCGTGTTGGCATAGGAAGCCGTATCCACACCCGTGCCGCCGAAGAGCATGTCGGCGCCCGCTCCACCCTCGAGGATGTCGTCGCTCGCACCGCCGTAGATGATGTCGTCGCCCAGACCACCCTTGATGGTGTCAGCGCCACCGTTGCCCGCAAGGATGTCTGCGCCATCGCCACCGTCTATGGTGTCATCACCGCCATTGCCGGTGATCCAGTCGACGCCAGCGGTGCCGGTGATGTTGTCGGCTGCGTCTGAACCTGCACCCGAGATCGTCCATGTAGAAACGTTATGTTTGCCAGTGGCAGCAAAGACGAAGTTCTCGATCGTGGCGCCGGCGGTGTACCAGTCACGAATGGTGATGAAATCCGTCACCGAGCCGAACGTGGGCACGTCGCTGTTCTCGTTGGTG